>NZ_JAKKRK010000121.1:0-1419 GCF_025654545.1 Shewanella sp. SM20
TAATGCCGTTCACTTAAGAGTGAACGGCATTTTTCTTTGGTCTAACCGGAAACTTGTTTTTGCTCATTTTAAGAACTCGTGGATATGCCCTTTCCCGTTTACCATCCAGCTTAAATTGCCGTGCATTTCGTTCTATATCCAATACGTCTCTCGGGACATTCCCCGGTGTTTGTGATGGCAGTTGTGTCAACTTGAAGATGATATAACTCGCCGCATCCCGAAAACTCAGTTGATTGGGGTGGACCGATGGCAAGCTTTTGGCCATCAGTAACATCTTATATCGGATTAGATTGTAGGCCAGCAGTATGCCCCACAGCTCTTGAGTCACCAGTTCTGGTAGCTGACTGCGGAGCGTAAAACGGCTCTCCAGTAGATGTTGTTTCATCTCTCTGTAGCCCAGTTCGATTTCCCATCGATGGGCATATAAGTCGACGATGTCTTCGCTGGGGTAACGCATCGGGTCAGTCAACGAGGTCAAAATGGCGACTGACTTACCTTTCACTGTCTTAGTCAATAAACGCGCTTCAAGAGTTTCAGGGAGCTGCGGCCATTTCTTTCTGGCTTGAGGTGTAGTGGTGAGTTTCACCCACTGGTCATGCTTTCCTAGCGTTCGCACCACCTCATATTGAGTGCCTTTCTTCAATGGCAACAACCAGTGGCTATCAGGTTGCGCTTGCTGCCAAGCGTGTAACAGGCCGAGCGAGTAAAATCCTCGGTCAAATAGGGTTAGGCTGTGATTGGGAATGCTAGGAATGAGCTGGGACGCTAAGTTCATTTCATTTTCAGCAACCGAATCAAAGGCGCTGTTGACCAACAAATGGCTGCTTAATTCCATCAAGCAAACCATGCGAATTTGCGGATAAGCCGCTTCGCCTGAAGCGTTTGCGGTACGCGCAAAGGCGGCTTGATTTTGGACACTATCGGGTGTCCGCCACACTACACCGTCAACACCATACAAGTTAAGGCCGCACCAATGAGGATGTTCAGCTCTCGCGTGCCAGGTATTGGCGCTGCGACTAAATACTTCTCTAATAACCTCACTGCCCAATCGTTTACGAGCCTGAGTCACGGCGCTGCGTGCAACATAATCAATCTCTTGCGGCAAAACAATATCGAGTTTGTTGATGAGTGACCGAACAGACTCCCCTCGGAACAAAGCCATTCCGATAACGGCCCAAATCATCGCGTCCATCGGCAATTTACGCCGTCTTAACGTCGCAACGCCCTGAGAGTCTAGACAAGATTGAATTAACTCAGGTTCTAACACATCTGCTAAGCAGGTGAATTCGGTTAGGCGGGTAATATGAGTACGGGCGAGTGCTTCTGAGAGTTGCATAAAAAATCCGATGACATGAGGTCATCGGATTTTGATCTTTTCAGCGAGATCGTCAAGCGATCTGTCTTAACTGATCGGCATTA
>NZ_JAKKRK010000123.1:0-1300 GCF_025654545.1 Shewanella sp. SM20
GCACAGTAAGCTCAATTTTGTATCACCGAGTGAGCGACATGCGATGCAAGATAAAGCGATTTTATCTAAGCGTAAGGAGGTACTAGAAGAAGCAAGATCAAGAAACCCTAAACGCTGGCCAAACGGTATAAGGAACTGTGACGTTATCGGTGAGGTAGTGTTGAACCCAGAAAAAGAGTCTGAAACTGAAACAAGAAATGCAGCTTAAAATTTAAGTAAAGAGTGCCAACTACCTTGAAAAACACCGCACTAAAGCCAGCTACTGTATAACTTTCAGCAATTACAACTGTTGGAGTTTATAGCTCGCGCCAGAAGATAGGGGGGGCATTAGATGACATTTTATCCTTACTGTAGCTCTGGTGCGATCTAGAGCGGGAAAGCCGTAAAGTCAAACAGCTGCAGCATTAAAGGGAAGAGCAGTGAGCTACAGCAAATGCAGCAAAAGTACTGCAGTAGCTATCAGATTGCAGCACTGGCGACCCCTGCTCACATTGTGCCATTTGGGCACAACTGGTACTGGGTAACATCACAGAAAATAAGCCTTGACCTTCTCCCTGTAGCAAGGTGCAGAATTTTAGCTGCCCACTTTAGCAAAGGAGATTTACGATGTTAACGTTAAAAATTACCGATATGACCTGCAACCACTGCTTTGGCTTGATCAACCGTGCAATAAAGGAATTGGACGCCGATGCAGTCGTAACAGCAGATCTCTCCAGCCGTAGTATCAATGTACAAAGCAGCCAATCGCAAGACGAAATACTCGACACTCTGGAGGAAATTGGATATCCGGCCAAACCTGAGTCAACCTGTTGCAGTGTAGATAGAAGCAGCAAGTCGCAAAATACCGCCAATTGACAGTGCACCTTAGTGGAGGCTTGAGCTGTGTGCAGTGAAAGTTGCATGTACGGTTCTTAGGAGAGCAGCACCTAGTAACAGAGGTGCTGCTTATCCGCCCATAACGAGTTATAAATGGATATAATTTAAGGACAGAGTAATTGAATTTGTTTCCAAAAATGTAATATCACCGCCAATATAATGGTCTGACTCTGTATGTAGTGGCACACTAATTTTGGCCACCTAAATAGAGGTGATATTATTACCTCGTAGATGACTTTAGGTGAACACATGAGATCGACAACCAGAAAAACATTTAGTGCTGAATTCAAACTTGAAGCAGCCCAATTAGTCCTCGATAAAAACCATAGCATCATCGAAGCTGCAAAGGCGATGAACGTAGGTAAGTCCACTATGGATAAATGGGTGAGACAGTTAAAACTAGAACGCCAGGGTGGCACACCAA
>NZ_JAKKRK010000124.1:0-1244 GCF_025654545.1 Shewanella sp. SM20
CAGGGCAAGATCACGAACATTTAACGCGCACTTTAACATAACTGATTGACCGCGATCTTCCGTTGTGATCAGATACTGGCTTTTACGCGGAGCCAGTTTATGAACATCGATATTTTTGCAGAGCACTTTTCAGAATTAGAAGACCCAAGGCAAGCATCTAAGGTCGTTTATCCCTTGTTTGACGTGGTGTTTTTAACGCTGTGTGCAGTTATCGCAGGCTGTGAGGGCTGGGAAGATATTGAAGATTTCGGTGAAAACCGCTTTGACTGGTTGCAAGAACATGGTTTTTTCAAACTGGGCTTGCCGGTACACGACACTATCGCGCGGGTGATGTCATTGCTGGACAGCGAAGCCTTACAGCGTTGCTTTGCCAGTTGGATGCAGGCTTGTACAGAACTTACTGATGGTCAGGTAGTAGCGATTGACGGCAAAACGCTGCGCGGCTCCTACAACCGTGAAGACCGCTGCTCATCTATTCATATGGTTAGCGCGTTTGCCAGTGCCAATGGCGTGGTAATGGGCCAGGTTAAAACGGACGAGAAGAGCAACGAAATTACGGCGATACCTCAGCTACTTAACTTGCTGGAGCTTAAAGGATGCTTGGTCAGTTTGGATGCCATGGGATGCCAGAAAGAGATAGCGCAGCAGATAGTAGATAAAGAAGCTGACTACCTGCTGACGGTTAAAGGCAACCAAGGACAGCTGCACGATGCAGTAAAACAAGTGTTTGCGGGTAAGGCGCGCAAAGACAGTGCAGCGCAGTCATTGGAAAAGAACCGTGGGCGCTTGGAGTACCGAGAATTCCAGGTATGTGATGCCAGTGAATTACCGGAAAAACTCAAAGCTGCGTGGCCAGCGCTGACAACCCTTGGCATGGCAACGACTTACCGGGTGGAAAAGCACAAGCGTGCGGTGTTAGAGCAACGTTATTTTATTAGCTCAGCCGCGCTTAGTGCCGAGCGGCTAGCCAGCGCAGTTCGCGAGCATTGGAGTATCGAAAACCAGTTGCACTGGGTGCTGGATGTGAGTTTAGGTGAGGATGCGTGCCAGATATACCGTGGTAATGCAGCGACTAATCTTGCCACGATGCGACACTTTGGTTTGAATATGTTACGCGCTGAGAAGCGAAAAATGAGTATCAGAAGAAAGCAGCGTCAGGCATTGATGAATGAGGCTTATTTGGATGCGGTGCTTGAAGCCGGCATGAGTGTGGTTATTAAATGACCACTCGTAATCTCACCCTG
>NZ_JAKKRK010000125.1:0-1158 GCF_025654545.1 Shewanella sp. SM20
CTTTCATCCAGTGCAGACATTGAAGCCGCTTATCGCTTTGTCCGTAACGAGCATATCAGTCCGGCAGCGATTGCTGAGGCAGGTTTTGCTGCCACAGTGCAAGCCTGCGAACCATTTGACTGCCTACTGGCGCTGGAAGACACCACGTCGTTGGAGTTCACCCACCCAAGTGTCGTGGAAGAACTTGGACATACCACGTCCCACAAACATTCCAGCGGGCTGGAAGCGCACACGGTTTTATTGTTTGCACCCAAGGCGCAGCAGGTCGTTGGACTGATTGAGCAGCATCGCTGGGCACGCGACCGCGAAGCCTATGGCCAGAAAAAACAACGTGCCAAACGTGATTATGAACAGAAAGAAAGTTACAAATGGCAACGGGCTTCAGCAGCGATGGCGACTCGCTTGGGACCACAGATGCAGAAGGTGATTTCGGTTTGTGACCGTGAAGCCGATATCATCGAATACCTGCGCTTTAAAACCGACACACAACAACGGTTTATTGTGCGCTCGATGCAAAGCCGCTGTATTGAAGAAGACCAGCACAAACTCTATGCGTTTAGTGAGACGCTGCAAAGTGCCGGTGAGCGGATGGTACAGGTGCAACAAAAAGGCGGTCGCAAAGCCAGAGTTGCGCACTGYGATATCCGCTTTGCCCCCATTACCGTGAAGGTTCCGGCGAATAAAACGGGCCAGTCAGTGCCGCTGTTTTATGTGGGTTGTCAGGAGAAAGACAGCGCAGATGGCCTCTGTTGGCACCTGCTGACGACTGAGGTAGTCACAACAGCAGAGCAAGCGCAACAAATTCTTGATTACTACGAGCGCCGCTGGCTGATTGAAGACTTCCATAAATCCTGGAAAACGGGCGGTACGCAGGTGGAAGACTTACGGCTGCAAAGCAAAGATAATCTRGAGCGGATGATTGTGATTCTGGCATTTATCGCCACACGTATCCAGCAACTRCGTTGTTACGCAGGCCAAGCTGAACAAGCGAAAAAACGGCCTTGCGATAGCCTGTTAAGCCCATTGGCCTGGAAGTTGTTATGGCTAAAGACGGAAAAAAGCCAACCGCCCGAACAAGTCCCCAGTGTGCATTGGGCTTATCTAAGATTAGGAAAACTCGCGGGCTGGAATGACAGCAAACGAAGCGGAATTGTGGGC
>NZ_JAKKRK010000126.1:0-1035 GCF_025654545.1 Shewanella sp. SM20
GATATACCTGAACTTCACCAAACAGCACCACACCAATTCGAGACCCCTCACGCTCTTCAATGTCAGCCCCTAGAGCAATAAACAGCGCTTCAATATCAGACCACTTGATAGCTCCGCTGACAGGCCTAGCAAAGATAGCCGTCAACGTTCTTAAATGTTTTTTGTTCATAAAGTCTCATAATCCGTTAAATCGATAGTACTACTTTTTAGTATCATTTCAAGCGAATTTGGTACTATTTTTTAGTACCATCATTAAAAGGCATTTGCAGCTATAGCCCCCATAGATACGGGGTCAGTTGTTAGCAGCTTTTGCGTGGTTTCGAGTGTGCGATTACCTAGCATGTGATGTATGTGGGCAACATCGTAGCCCTGGCGGTGAAGCTCTACAGCGAACACTCTGCGGCCAGATAACACACTTGGCGACTTGTGTACGACCATAATAAAGTTTGATAATTTATCTGAGGACGAATGTTAGTTTCTGATAATTAAGTTTGATCATTTTCAAACTCACTTTTGGACAGAACTTTGTTAGATTTTTAGCTTTAATTTTTGATTTTCGGATAAAAATTTCTATGGGCTAACATCAGCATCATAGGAGACAATAGAGCAGAGCCAATTATGGTAAAGTGCGCGCAGCACTATTGGCGGCGTGCCGTTGGCTTCCATTGCAAACGTTTGTTAGGTATATCCTGCTTCACTTCGGTTTTCCCCCTTGCATCCAATCTCCAAACGTAACCCAGGACCCGACTCCTCTATGTATGCATAAAAACTATCTCCAGTTAGATCTGGCTAATAACATCATTTCGATCAGTCAATAACATCATGCCGATCACGATTTTTCTTCCCGCATTTACAACATCTTTGTTTTACTCTGCTTGATCGGCATGCGTCAAGTTTGTGCCCTGTTTTCGCATCGATTCACCCGTTAACGTCACTCTCACAGCACGATGGATCAGCCTGTCTAAGATGGCTTCGGCAAAAGTTGCTTCACCTATCATGGCGTACCATTTATCCACTGGCAGCTGGCTCGCTACC
>NZ_JAKKRK010000127.1:0-1002 GCF_025654545.1 Shewanella sp. SM20
GCACAGTAAGCTCAATTTTGTATCACCGAGTGAGCGACATGCGATGCAAGATAAAGCGATTTTATCTAAGCGTAAGGAGGTACTAGAAGAAGCAAGATCAAGAAACCCTAAACGCTGGCCAAACGGTATAAGGAACTGTGACGTTATCGGTGAGGTAGTGTTGAACCCAGAAAAAGAGTCTGAAACTGAAACAAGAAATGCAGCTTAAAATTTAAGTAAAGAGTGCCAACTACCTTGAAAAACACCGATGATGCCGATTTTAGTGAAAGAGATGAGTGTAAAGAGATGAGTGAGAGAAATAGGTGGATGAGATAAAAGGATTTATGACCTATTCGAACTAGGTCATAAACCCTGAGTAAAGCTTGTACTTTCACTCAACGAATACAAACTTGCAATCAAAAAGCTCTGCTATACATCACTGTATAAGCAGGGCTTTTTATTGCGTGGAAACAAGTAATCGTACTGAACATAGCTGACCTTTAGACTCTAGTGGCATAAGCAATCTGTACTGGGTGACCTGTTATTTCAATCGTTGGGATCCTAGTGGTTGGCTGGTATACACTCATATAGGCTTACCATGGCATTCGCTCTCCGACTCGCAGCCAGTCCGTCCGTGGATGCTCGACCGCCCCATCCATGGGGCGTACGGTCGTCTCGCAAATCACCATGGATCACCTTTTTGGCACTAATGTAACCTGTCTGTATAAAGGATATACCCAGCACGCTTTTGGACAAAAGCGTGATAGACCCTTTGCTCTGAAGGATCCCCTCATAAATCAGCCATAGCATAGCCATATTTGAGCAACTGATTGGCGAATAATACCCAGGCCGCCAGCAATTCTTTCTCCGTGATTTGATAATCAGGCCGCCTGAGTACCTCCAATCCCAAGCGAATCGTTGAGAGTACCGTTCGATGCCCAATGGTATTGGCCTGAAAATGCTTATCCCAGCCCTGTTGCTGTGCGTGTAAACCAACTAGCCACAACAGGCATTGAACCATCA
>NZ_JAKKRK010000128.1:0-999 GCF_025654545.1 Shewanella sp. SM20
TAACCTGAACTCGGGATAAGAAATGTTGAACTAATAGCCCTCCAAGTGATCGGATCTTTCGACCAAGAGAAACCCCATCACACCGGAGGGCCTATGCATAAATTAGTGGAAGTGTTTTGCGATGTCGATGATTTTTGCGCTGTTTTCATTCCAGAATGGGAAAAAACGCTGTTAACCGATGGTACACGCAAGCGTCAACGCCCTGGCCGTATGACGATGAGCGAAGTGATGACCATCATCATACTTTTTCAGATGTCCCACCACCGTGATTTCAAGAACTTCTACATCGGCTATCTGGCTCATTTCTACAAATCTGCTTTTCCTAATTTACTCAGCTATACCCGCTTTCTTGAGGTGATGCCCACTACTTTAGTGCCGCTTTGCAGCTACTTTGCCAGCCTCAAGAGTGACCCCACTGGCATCGAATTTGTTGATTCAACCAGCATCAAAGTGTGTCATAACCTACGTATTCATCGCCATAAAACCTTGGCGGGACTGGCGTGCAGAGGTAAAGGCACCATGGGGTGGTTTTATGGCTTTAAGCTGCATTTGATTGTGAATCATCAAGGCGGAATCGTGGCGGCCAAAGTGACGCCTGCAAATGTACATGACACAAAACCGGTGAATGAGATGGTGCACAGTGACATGAATAAACTCTATGCAGATAAAGGGTATATCAGTAAAGCGCTGTCCAGTGAATTGCTGGATAAAGGCGTGAAGTTGGTGACGAACGTGCGTAAGAATATGAAAGCGAAGGCAATGTTGTTGTGGGATAGAGCGATGCTGTCGAGACGTTTCATCATAGAAACCATCAACGACCAGTTAAAAAATATCTCTCAAATAGAACACTCTAGACACCGCAGCGTGCATGGTTTTATGCTAAATATGATTGCCGGACTCATCGCCTATCAATTGAAAGACAATAAGCCACAACTGAACCTCACTAACGCAGAGTTTAATGCTATTACAGTTATGGCTTGTTAAACCGATCTCAGGTTA
>NZ_JAKKRK010000129.1:0-983 GCF_025654545.1 Shewanella sp. SM20
GAGTCGCCGCGGGAATTGTTGGGATAACGCACCAATGGAGCGTTTCTTTAGAAGTTTGAAATCTGAGTGGATACCCGCCAATGGTTATGGGAATTTTACAGAAGCAGATAAAGAGATCACAAATTACATCACTGGATATTACAGTGAGACCAGACCCCATCAATATAATGGTGGGTTAACGCCAAATGAGTCAGAACGTTTATATTGGAATGACTCTAAAATCGTGGCCAATTTTACTTGACCACTACATATCAACTAGATCCTTTACTATGGTTTGGAAGACCACGTCATCACAATGCTCATCCAAAACTTCTATTCCATATTTTTCCATCGTCGAATCAATAATTCGCTGCTCCTCTCGCTGAATATCTAAAGCGCTAATATGATCAAATAAAGGTTTTAATTGTTCAATCGCTTTCGACATAACGCAGCCTCGATTAGCTAATACAGCTTCTAATTCAAGATTAGCTTCTATGTCTGAATCGATTTTATCTTGTGACACAGGGTCTATGGCATAGCAACAAGAAATACTAGGCCCTTTCCACTGTCTAGAAAGCAATATGCTAAACCTAAATCCACCATATAACTCGACTAAAGCAACAACTAAACCTTCAGTTTGAGAAGAGTATATAAATATACGGTGGTTAATATTAGAAACCTTATATTGAGATGGAAAAATCGTGTTGGTATCCGAAAATACAATATCTTCTGCGTTTAAGTCACTACCATTAATATAATTAACCTGAACTCGGGATAAGAAATGTTGAACTAATAGCCCTCCAAGTGATCGGATCTTTCGACCAAGAGAAACCCCATCACACCGGAGGGCCTATGCATAAATTAGTGGAAGTGTTTTGCGATGTCGATGATTTTTGCGCTGTTTTCATTCCAGAATGGGAAAAAACGCTGTTAACCGATGGTACACGCAAGCGTCAACGCCCTGGCCGTATGACGATGAGCGAAGTGATGACCATCATCATACT
>NZ_JAKKRK010000130.1:0-893 GCF_025654545.1 Shewanella sp. SM20
TAAAGCGCTATGTCAAATCCAACCTCGCTACAATGCATTGCTGTCGATCCCTGGCTTTGGACCATTAGTCACAGCAAGCTTTATGAGTGAATTAGGTTCGGGTCATCAATTTAAAAATGGCCGGCAATTATCTGCATGGTGTGGCTTAGTGCCATCGCAATCGAGTTCTGGTGGAAAAGTTCGACTAGGATCGATCACGAAAAATGGCAGCTCAGAACTACGTGTTTTACTCATACACGGCGCCAGAGCCGTTGGCCGATTTGCGAGCAAACGTGATGATAGACTTGGGCGATGGTTTAATGCACTTGCGTTAAGGCAAGGTCGACACAAAGCCGTTGTCGCATTGGCCAATAAAATAGCGCGTATAGGATGGCGGATCCTCACGAGTAACGATAATTTCGACGTTAATAAAGCGTTTGCGTAAGACGTTAAGCATCACGTAAAAGTTTACATGCACTGATGAATAAACGGTCAACCGTACCTATTAGAGCCTGACTTGACCAAGGCATTAAATGCCGATGTAGTGATAAGGTAATGGGTTTCGGATTTACATCATGGCGCGGGTAAAAAGCCTATTTAGACGCCGAATATATGGTAGTGAACCAATCATTCAAAAGTGTTGTAAAAGCTGAGGCGTCCATATATGGTCAAGTAAAATTGGCCACGATTTTAGAGTCATTCCAATATAAACGTTCTGACTCATTTGGCGTTAACCCACCATTATATTGATTGGGTCTGGTCTCACTGTAATATCCAGTGATGTAATTTGTGATCTCTTTATCTGCTTCTGTAAAATTCCCATAACCATTGGCGGGTATCCACTCAGATTTCAAACTTCTAAAGAAACGCTCCATTGGTGCGTTATCCCAACAATTCCCGCGACGACTCATACT
>NZ_JAKKRK010000014.1:0-89678 GCF_025654545.1 Shewanella sp. SM20
AATGTTTTACCTGGCACAGGGCGACCCTCTTTTTTGGCTTTATCTCGCCAATGATACAGGGTTTGGTAGGAGATCCCCTCACTGCGAGCCACTTCCGTGACCGTCATATTGTGGGGAGGTAATAATTTCTTTAAGACAGCGTCTTTACGTTCAGGTGAATATCGTTCCATTGAGCTCTCATTGACCGCCCCCTTTATTTAATTATTGGATGATTTTAAGGGGTGACAACAATCCTGACACAGGGGGCCCGTGTGAGAGATCGCTTACAAACGTTGTAGGACATAATGTTTTCTTTTTGATTGTTTTTTGTCCTACAATATTTAATTTTAAATAGAATCATTGGTTTGTATTTATTTTTCTTTGGTTGGTCCGTAATTAATTTTGTAGTCCGTTCTTTGAGCCGAACAAAAACGTTAGGGTTAACGTAGAATTCACTCATGGCCAAAGCAAATGGATAGCAAGGAAAGCGAAACAGGCCAAAGGGACGCAAGAAGCAACGAATTAAGATTTCAAGGTTGAAATCGCTGACGGTAGGAAAACTGTCATTCGCCTCGGATAGGCTAAGGAAAAGCAGGATTGCTTTTCAAGGATGATTAGGGACAGTGATTTGTATCGTCAGGATGATGAATTTCAGGAAGAATACAGGACACGCTTAAGGATTAAGCATGAACTCGAAACAGGATGTGTCGAGATAAGGATAAAGTATAAGGGTGAACAGCTTGTACTAATCTATGGAAAATAAATTTTGCAGGATGCAATAGGAATACGTCATAGGAAATGACAGGCTCTGTAGAAAGGATTTACAGGTCAAGGGACTGAGTGTTATCTCACGTAAGTTTGATACACAGGGACAAAAAGGGATTACAGGGACGATGCAGGACGCAAGCAGACGCATGGATGGTGCAGGGAGCACAAATCGAGCAGGACGGCTTACAAAGGATAAATGGGGCGCACTTTAGTTGCGCCCTTTTCTTTGGTTCATTTTCAGCATTAATCTGGCTTTGCCAAGCTATAACGCTATTCACATAGACTTTATCTTAACGCTGCTTAAAGACTTCTCACCGTAAAGCATGTTCACCAGTCCTACTTCTCTTATTGCCCAATGATTTACTCTCTGTGTTGACTGTGTTGACTGTGTTGACTGTGTTGACTGTGTTGACTGTGTTGACTGTGTTGACTGTGTTCTGGTCATGCGCCGAATGCTTGTCGAATTTTGAGCGATAGCGGTTTATGCATAAGTCCTTCAGGGGAGAACATCTAGCGCTTTGCTTACTTTTGATTCGAATTGCCATCCTCCGTGTAAGAGATCTCTCACAAGTATGTAAGTAATTTGTAAGTCAAAAGGGTGGTTACGTCTTGTGGCTGGTTATTGTTTTTACTTATATCAGTAAGTTAGTCTATTTTTTGTCAGTTTAACTCACCATCTTCGTTAACATTTTAAATAATCCACAATGAGTACTTTCGTTGGTTGGCGTAGAATTCATCTTGTAGAAGGAATTGCGGGCAACAGGATGTTGGCGATCAGGATGATCGAACAGTGACTAAGGAATGTGGCTTAAGGAATGATAGGGATATAGGCCTTTCAGGATGAAAGAGAGCCAATACCAAGGAAGGGAGTCTATCAAGGATTGATAGACTCATTGCATAGGATGGCAATGGCACAGGGAGTGCAATTGAATGGATGCAATACCTGTTTCATGGATGATGATGGAACCGCTCAGGAAAGAGCAAGCTTGGGACTGGATGACCAAGAGATAGGGAAGTACATGAGTACAAGGACCTCAAGGATTGAGCAGGGATGAAGCAGGACGCAGATTGACGCATGGATGGTGCAGGGAGCACAAAAATAGCGGGATAGCTTAACAGAGAATAGGAGGGCGTGGCTTTAGGGCCGCGCCCTTTCTTTTTTAACTTTTACAGTGATCTATTTTTTAGCCGTATTTACGATAAAAAAGAATGATGTCTTGCTCTCTATGTTGGCTCACATTTTATTTGAGCCAACATTGTCGATAAAAGCTTAATGGCATTTGCCTGAGTTACAACCACTTTGCGTACCACAACCGCCAAATTTCCCCTGCGCTGTCGGCGCCTCTTGCCATTCGGGCTCAGGGAAAATAGGCCATTCAATCTTTTGAATTTTCTTGCCTTGCATCCAAATATGGCCACGGTATTGGTTAATGCCGTCGGTGCTGAATTCAAATAAATATTTCGCCTTCCAGCAGATCCCCGTCGTGCCGCCAATGCTAGGGCGGGCAGTTTCCATGGCAATGGCTAACAGTTGAACTTTTTGTCGCCAACATTCTTTTTCGGCAAAAATACGGCTCAACTCTGCCATTTGGCGTAGTTGCCAAAAGAATGCGGCAATCACGACGAGGCCAATAATTAACAGTAAATCTGACATCATTTGCTAGCTGCCTTAAACAAACCACCTATGGCTTGTGATAGTTGAACACTTCGATTGGGATTTCTTAATTCGCCTAGTAGTTGATTGCGCAAACTAGGAATAGCCACAATATCAGCAAAGACCTGATTAAAAAAGGCTTGGGGCTGCAGTGCCAGAGCTTCTAAGTAAAGACTGCGACTTGAATCTTGTTTTAATACCGACCAGTTACGTCCGGCAATGCTGATGAGGGCATTGGTATCTAAAGAGGATTGGCCGTGTAGATGCGCAAACGCTTTTTGGCTGTGTTTAGCGCTAGAAGCCAAAGCCCGTAGGAAATAGGCTTGGTGTTCTGGGGTTGCATCTTGAAGTTTCGCGAGAATCTTATCGGCGAGTGTGTCGCTAATCAGCAAGTGTTCAAGGCATTGGCATAGGGCGATTTGCACTTCGATGGCGGCTGTATCAAAACTCAATACCAAGTGCTGCTCATGATCAAATTCTTTTGTGCGTACACACACATCGGCTATTCCTTGCATTCCAATATGTTGCCATTGTGATGGGGCAATTTGGCCTGACAGATATTGCACGGCAAACTCGTATTGTGATGAAGCGCGCTGGCCAAGTTGTTTACGAACGAGTGCGTTAAATACGGCCAGTTTTTCCTGGCTTGGCTTGAAATTAAACGGATTATTCGCGAGTCGTTCTTGCTGCTCATCACTGAGTGGCTGAGTGGGATCTTGCCCTAATGCCGCTAATATCATTTCGATAAATTGTGAGCGCGGTGCAGGCGACAGTAATCCTTGCTCATCTAACGCCAGTTTTAGAAACCAAATAAAGTGTTGTTGGCTCGCATCCCAAAAGACAATAGCAAATTGTGCATGCCCTTGAATGGGATAAGGATAAGGGGCTGACAGAGATTCGATTTGGTGAAATGCGAGCATATCAATATGTTGCACCCTACGGCCAAGATCATACACTTGGAACTGGGTTTTGGCTGTGGTTAAAAACTGGCTTAAAGTTGTAATTTCAGTCATTTGGCTGCCATATCAATCAAAGAGGCTCAATAAATTGGCGCCATTATAGGGGGAAGTGCGTCTGGATGGTATGATTGCGGCACTTTAATCGACCTATTCGGCCAGTGAATTGTGGGGAGTTCTTGAATCACAAAGGGCTAATATGAGAATGGATCTGAAAGCTATGTTATACAGTCAAACCCAAGCTAAATTGGCTCAGATTACCCACGCGCTGCAAGCGGCCGAGTTGTGGTCTGAGCAAGCACCTTCTGCCGCTGCAATGGCAAGCACAGCACCTTTTGCCTGTGATCTTATGCCCCTTGAGCAGTGGCTGCAGTTTATTTTGCTGCCTAGAATGCAGACTTTAATCGAAACGAGGGCGCCATTGCCGACGCAAATTGCGATCGCCCCTATGGCTGAACATGTTTGGCTGGATATGCCCCCGCGCCAAACTTTAATTAGCCTATTGAATGAATTGGATATGTTGTTAAATGAATCAAGATGATATCTGGCTTGAAACGCCTGAAAATGCAGTGAATGTATCCCAAGAGGATGATTCAGAAGAGCAGGCGCCTGAGATTGAAATTCTTTATGAAGATGAGCATTTAGTGGCAATTCATAAACCCGCAGGCTTATTGGTCCACCGCAGTTATTTAGCGCGTCGGGAGCGATTTTTTGCCATGCAGCTGACCCGTGACTTAGTGGGCTGTCATGTGTTTCCTGTACATCGTCTCGACAGGCCGACATCCGGCGTGCTCTTGTTTGCCAAGAGTAGTGAAGTGGCCAATGCTCTGTGTGAGCAATTTGCTTCCCATACGATTGAAAAACAATATTTGGCTTTAGTGCGCGGTAATATGCATGAGAGCGGTATTTTAGATTATGCGCTTAAGGTTGAGTTGGATGAATTAGGCGATAAGAATGCCGATCCCAATAAAGCAGCGCAGGAGGCTGTGACGGCGTATGAGCCACTACTCAATACTGAAATCCCGTATCAGTCAGGCCGATATCCCACTAGCCGGTTCGCACTGGTACGCTTGAGTCCTAAAACGGGGCGTAAGCATCAGCTTAGAAGGCATATGGCACATTTACGTCACCCCATCGTCGGTGATACCACCCATGGCGACGGTAAGCAAAATGCATTTTTTCGTGAGCATTTCAGTATTAATCGCCTGTGGCTTATCGCAAAAAAACTCACCTTTACACATCCAATAACTCAAACTCGGCTCAGCATAGAAACCGAGCTCGAGTCCGAGTGGGAAACCGTGTTTGCCGAGCTAGGTTGGGACGAGGCGACCTTGAGTCAGCAAGCTGAGTTATTCATCGTCCAAGAGGCGTGAACAGCAAGCGGCCAATGCTTGATATGGTGATATCAACTTAGCCGCGTGAATAAAATTAAGTGCATTCACTTTGCTTTGTTATTGAAACTAAAGTCATCGAATTTAAAACGAGGTTGATTGCTTAATCGAGGAGTTGTGGCGTTTGTGCTGTTTGCGGCCGCAGCTCTTGCATCATAACGGCTAAGGTTGAGAATCCAGACGTGAGTGCAAGTGGCGATATGAGATTTTGCTGGGCGGAGTGGAAGTAGTTTTTACGCCGAATATGGGCTGTTTTGTGGTGCTGCTTGAGGTGTTTTTGGCGGGTGGACTGTCGCATTAGATATTTTCTCACGCTCAATGGCTTGATTTATAAAAAATTTGCGCCTTAGCTTGCTCATACGCTGAACAATAAAGTAAGGTCAGCCTAATAAGGTTTGCAACGCGATGTGGAGTGTATCATGAAAAAGGTGAATCTGGTGTTTGGCACTGTATATGGTAGTGCACAATTTGCCGCTGAAACCCTAGAGAAAGAAATGCAAGTTTTAGGTTATGATGTCACATTGTGGCAACCTAATGAGGTAGCAAGCTTTATTCCTCCTCAGGATGAATTGTTAGTGGTGGTGACTTCGACGACCGGGCAAGGGGATTTACCCGATGATATTCAGTCTTGGTACCATAATCTTAAACATTTAGCACCCTACTTACCTGAGCTTAGATACAGTGTGATAGCTCTAGGTGATTCAAGTTATGAGACTTTCTGCGGTGCAGGTAAGTCTGTAGATGCACTCTTGAGTGAACTTGGCGCTAAGCCGCTGGTGGAATTACTCGAAATTGATGCCTGTGAAACCATGGAACCTGAGGTTGAAGCGATAAAATGGCTAGAACGCTGGAATCAAGTCGTCAAAACCGAGCTCGTCGCTTAGGTAGTTTCGTCAATCTACAGTGGTTTAAATTTGCCCAGCGCTTAAGCCAAGCGCTGCTTATTCCTATTGCCATTTTACCCGCCGCTGGGGTTATGCTCGGCTTAACCGTTAGTCCGATTCCTTTTATGCCCGAAGAGCTGACAGTGCTGATGCTGGCGGTAGGCAAACTCATTTTCGCCATTATGCCGATGTTATTTGCCGTGGCTGTCGCTATTGGTTTTTGTCGCGATCAAGGCATTGCCGCCTTTTCGGCGGTGTTTGGTTATGGGGTGATGACAGCGACGTTAGCCGCACTGGCCGATTTGTATCGACTTCCAACCCAACATTTATTAGGAATGGATACCTTAGATACTGGAATTGCAGGTGGCATGATGCTCGGTGGTATTACTTGCCTCGCAGTCCGTTGGAGTCAATATATTCGCTTGCCTGCGATTTTCTCTTTCTTCGAGGGACGTCGCAGTGCATCTTTACTTATTATTCCCCTAGCGATGAGCCTAGGTTATGTACTCGCCCATGTGTGGCCACCCTTAGCTTTATTGATTGAGCTCGTATCCGACTGGGCGGTTTATCAAAAACCCGCCATCGCCTTTGGCGTTTATGGCGCATTAGAGCGGTTACTTATTCCCCTTGGCTTACATCATATTTGGAATGCGCCTTTTTACTTAGAGGTGGGCCAATATCAGTTATTGGGGCATGAAGTCGTTCGTGGTGAGGTGGCGCGCTATTTAGCGGGCGATCCGCAGGCAGGAAACCTTGCCGGTGGTTATCTGATTAAAATGTGGGGATTACCGGCGGCTGCACTGGCAATGTGGCGCTGCGCAGATCCCTCAGAGCGGAATCGCGTGGCGGGTATTATGCTCTCGGCGGGGGCGGCAAGTTGGTTAACTGGGGTGACTGAACCTATCGAATTTGCTTTTATGTTTGTGGCGCCGATTCTATTTATTATTCACGCCTTACTCACTGGGCTCGCTTATTTTGTCTGTATTATGCTGGATATTCACCACAGCATAGTATTCTCCCAAGGGCTGGTGGACTTTACGCTGCTATTTCCATTGTCCCGTAATGCCAGCTGGTTTATTTTCCTTGGGCCTTTAACCGCCATAATATATTACCTGTTGTTTAGGCTGAGTATTTTAGCCTTTAATTTGAAAACTCCCGGTAGGCTTGAGCATAACGACAGCAAAGGACCCAAAGAAAGTTTACGGGCGATTATTGCGGCGCTCGGCGGGCGTGAAAATATCGTTGAACTTAATGCTTGTTTGACACGGTTACGCTTGAGCGTACACAAGCCTGAGTTAGTCAATAAGGTGCGTTTGAGTCAGTTGGGTGCTAAGGGCGTGATCGTTATGGGCAAAGGTGTGCAGGTGGTTTACGGCACTAAGGCCGAAACTTTGCGTAAAGTATTGCAGCGTTACTTAGATACTCGCCGCTAGGATTGTGTTTTTACAAAATTAACTGCTTAATTTTTACATTTTATTGATTCAAGCCTCTGAAATATCATTTTTATTTTCGCATTATAGGGTTTTCATACTGTTCAGCATGATTTGCTATGGCAAACTCGATGTAGGGACAATATAGGAGAGCCAACTTTGCAACAAATGACTGAAACTCGCGGTAATACTTCGCCATCCATAGAGCGTAAAATCTTACTGACGGATTGCGCTGATGCCCAAGGCCTCATCGCTAAAATCACCAGTGTTTGTTTTACTCATAAACTGAATATCATCAAAAACAGTGAGTTTGTGGATAATGCCCAAGGGCGTTTCTTTATGCGAACTGAGTTAGAGGGCATTTTTAACAGCGAACAGTTATTGCAGGATCTGCGTGACGTACTGCCTACGCAAAATCATATGACGTTAGTTAGCGCAGGTAAAAAACGTATTGTGGTGTTAGTCACAAAGGAAGCGCACTGTTTAGGCGATTTGTTAATGAAAGCCTATTACGGTGGTTTAAGTGTCGAGATTGCCGCTGTGGTGGGTAACCATGATGCACTACGTGAATTGGCAGAGAAGTTTAACATCCCCTTTCATCTGGTGAGCCACGAAGGCTTGGACCGAATTCAACACGAGCAAGTACTGTTGGCCGCGGTATCGCAATATGAGCCAGATTATCTGGTGTTGGCTAAGTACATGCGGGTGCTAACTCCAGATTTTGTGGCGCAATATCCTAATCGCATCATCAACATTCACCATTCTTTTTTACCTGCCTTTATCGGCGCAGCACCCTATCGTCAGGCTTGGGAGCGCGGGGTGAAAATTATCGGTGCGACGGCGCATTTTGTGAATAATTGCCTCGATGAAGGGCCGATCATCAAGCAAGACGTGATTCCCGTCGACCACAGTTATAGCGCCTTAGAAATGGCACGTGCTGGGCGCGATGTTGAAAAGAGTGTATTGAGTAAAGCGCTGCAATTAGTGCTCAACGAACAAGTGGTCGTGTACGGCAATAAAACGATCGTTTTCTAAGATGTAGGTGAGTCGTGGCAATTGCATGACATTCAGCGGCGTTTATTTTAACCCGCGTCTGTCATGAAATCAGCTATCATTATGTTTATTGGAGATTTTATAGTGCTCACATTGGGGTGAACATAGCGGTATAGTGTATTGCCCATGCTCGAATTACAGGTCGGAGTGCTGGATGTCAACTCGTCAAAGCCTTATCGTTGGAATGAAAGACTTGCCCGATAGTTTGAATTTATCTTGGGCACAGCTAGATGAGCAGTTTTGTGTGCTACGGATGAGCCAAGCCTTTTACTGCCGTTGTAAACGCTCTGCGGCGCAAATCATTAATCAACCCATTAGCCAATTGTTTAGTGCTTTTAATGCTGAACTATGCGCCGATATTGTGAGGCGACGCGGCCAAGAAATCGGTTTTCAATTACAAGATCATCGCGGCATACGTGTGCATCTCGCGCTGCATTCTTTGCCTGAAATGGGATGGTATTTGATTCTATCCGACATCAATTTTGAAGATCCGCAGATGAAGGAGTTGCACTCGGATTATCGTCGAGCGATTCAAGCCAGCGATGCTTGGCTGCAACACATTGAAGATGTGATTAAATCCTCCCAAGAAGAAGTATTTAAAGTCGCAGTTTCTAAGGCGATGTCACTCACTGGCAGTCGATATGGCTTTATTCTGTTGCATAACGAAAAGTTAAAAACACTCACACTCGCCGCGCGTTCTGAGTATCCCCACGCAGAGGCTAATCAAGCCGATTTTGTTGAAGATAATACCCAAGTGTCAGAACTTGAAAGCCGCGTATGGCTCGAATGTGTGCGAGATTATAAGCCGATCATCCAAAATCAAACCGACTCCCAAAGGCGCTTAGGGGATTTGCCCTTAGATAAACTGCTACTTGGAGGGCGTTACTTGGCGGTGCCGATTTTATTTCGCAGTCGCTTAGTGGGCATGCTGTGCGTGGTCGACCGTAACGAGCCTTATAGTCGTAATGATGCGAGATCATTACTGACTTTTGCCAGCATTTTATGGCACAGCATTGAACTACCACGCACATTGCGCGCGGTATCCCGCCAGTCCAAAATCATTAAAGCGCAAAAAGAGCAATTATCTCAATCGTTAACACAGCTTATTAGTGCTATTTCTGAGGCATTAGAACTGAAAGATGCCTATACCGCAGGGCATCAAAAGTCGGTGGCGCAATTAAGTTATTTGATTGGTGAGAAATTAGGTTTAGACCCGCTGCGTTTAGAAGGGCTGAAGATTGGTGCCTTAGTCCATGATATCGGCAAGTTAGCGATTCCATCGCAGATCTTGACAAAACCGTCAAAACTTTCAAAAGAAGAATACGCATTAATTCAGACTCACCCATTACATGGTGCTGAAATTATTGAGGATGTGGAGTTTCCTTGGCCCATTAAAGAGATGATTTTACAGCATCATGAGCGGCTCGATGGCTCAGGTTATCCCGCGGGCTTAAAGGATAAGGCGATTTTATATGAGGCGAAAATTATTGCTGTCGCCGATGTTGCCGATTCGATATTGTCCCACAGGCCTTATCGCCCATCGTTAGGGCTGGAGAAAATGACTGAAGTGCTGCGTGCGGGTAAAGGGACACTTTTTGACCCTGAGATAGTCGAAACTTGTTTAGCGATTTTGATTAATCGAGAGTTGAGTATTAGCGATCATATCGGTGCTGCGCCGCTTGAACCTTTAGTCACTATTTCACTCGACCATGAGTTAGTTGATATTAAGCGTTTACTTACGACTGCCCATGCTAAGGTGGCCGTGGTATTGGATGAGCAACATAAGATACTAGGGGTGATCACGAGTCGCTTACTGGAACATTGGTTTAGCCCATTACTTGGCACTGCGGCTGAGCGTGAACTGGATAGGGCATCTTTACATAAAAAAGCCCATCAGATCATGGAGCATTCAGTGCCTATTATCAGTGAGGTGGCCACATCGGAAGATGCATTACTGCAGTTGAATTTACTAGACTCAGAATATCTTGTGGTGGTGAACAAAGCGCAGCAGCCATTGGGGATTATCG
Organism: Shewanella sp. SM20; assembly: GCF_025654545.1. Lineage (NCBI taxonomy): Bacteria > Pseudomonadati > Pseudomonadota > Gammaproteobacteria > Alteromonadales > Shewanellaceae > Shewanella > Shewanella sp. SM20. Next base: position 10,143 of record NZ_JAKKRK010000014.1, read on the forward strand.
GCTGGCGGGCTATTGCCATGACGAGAAATGCATTCCGTGAAGTAGAGCGTTTGATTTAAGTGTCTTATTAAACACTTTATTTTTAAGCCTGATAATAACAGCGCAACCGTAGGCTAAATTTTACCGACAATAAAAAAGATGCCCTTAGGCATCTTTTTATGGAACTCATGTTATCGAACAAATGCTGTGACTGTTAATCAACAATACGCAGTAATTCGTTGATACCCACTTTACTACGGGTTTTTGCATCGACTTTCTTAACGATAATAGCGGCATAGAGGCTGTACTTGCCACAGGCTGATGGTAAGTTGCCAGAAACAACCACAGAGCCTGCTGGTACACGACCGTAATGCACTTCGCCGGTTTCGCGATCATAAATTCGAGTACTTTGGCCGATATACACACCCATGGAAATCACTGAGCCTTCTTCAACCACGACGCCTTCAACAATCTCAGAACGTGCACCGATAAAGCAGTTATCTTCGATGATGGTTGGGCCCGCTTGTAATGGCTCAAGTACGCCACCAATACCTACGCCGCCAGATAAATGCACGTTTTTACCGATTTGTGCACATGAGCCAACGGTCGCCCAAGTGTCAACCATAGTGCCTTCATCAACATAGGCGCCTAAGTTCACATAGGATGGCATCAACACGGTATTTTTACCGATAAATGAGCCTTTACGTACTGTCGCCGAAGGCACTACACGAATGGCTTCCGCTTTAAAGCGGGCTTCATCATATTCGGCAAATTTTAACGGCACTTTGTCGAAGTATTTGGTTTCGGCGCCATCGATAACCACGTTATCGAAAATACGGAAGGACAGTAATACCGCCTTTTTCAGCCATTGGTACACATGCCATTGTCCGTCGATTTTCTCGGCGACACGGACTTCACCTTTATCGAGCATATTGATGACATTTTGCACATCGTTGCGCACACTGGCGTCAACTGTGCTTGGTGTGATGTCTGAGCGCGCTTCAAAAGCCGCCTCAATACGTTGGCGTAAAGCCTCCATTTACTTCTCCCACTGGTCTCGTTAATTAACTGATTCGATATTCTTTGCACTCAGGGCACTGATTAAAGCGTCCCTGAGGGTATTCTCTTGGGTTTCGTTAAGTTGCAAGCCGTCATTGGTCTGCAGCATAAAAAAGTCTTCGGCTCGCTCACCAATGGTGGTGATTTTGGCCGCAAGTAATGTTGTGTTGCAACGGTAAAAGATATCCCCGACTTTTGCCAGTAATCCTGGAGAATCTAAGGCGATAAGCTCCATCATACTTGTACCATGACGACTGCTTTCGAGGAAACTCACTTGTGTCGGCACATTAAAAGGTTTCATCTTGCGCGATAGTTTTCTAAAGCGCGGCAGTTTTGGACTGTCGCTCGACAGGGCTTTCTCAAGCGCCTTACGGATACTTTGGATGCGTGAAAGCTGGCTAACGGGCTCACCATCCTGCTCTAAGATCACAAAGGTATCGAGGGCATAATTGTCTTTTGACGTCATGATGTTGGCATCATGGACGTTGATATTTTTATTGTCGAGTACCGCCATCACAGTTGCGAACAATTTAGGTCTGTCTTGGCAATAGACAAATAGCTCAGTACCACCACGGGTGGTGTGTTTGGACACTAAGACTAAAGGCTCATCCTGTTGTTTGTGCTTTAAAATTGCTTCGGCGTGCCACGCGACTTGATTTGGCTGATGGCGTAAAAAGTAATCTGCCTTAAAACGTTGCCACAGGGCATCGAGATCTTTCTCTTTCAGTCCACGGCGCAGCAGCTCTTTTTTCGCCTTAGCTTGGTATTCACGCACTCTGGCACGAATATCGACGGGTTTTTCTTTACCGCGGGCGAGCACCCTTTGGGTCGAAAAGTACAAATCGCGCAGCAGTGAGCCTTTCCAGTTGTTCCAGGTTTTTTCGTTGGTGGCGCAGATATCAGCGACCGTTAAGCAATACAGATAACTTAAATGCACGGCATCGCGGACTTTATTGGCAAAGTCGGCCACCACATCGGGATCGGAAATATCGCGGCGCTGGGCGGTGACAGACATCACCAGATGATTTTCAACCAGCCAAGCGACTAGACGGCCATCGTGATCGTTTAACCCGTGCAGCTTACAGAAGGCGAGGGCATCGCTTGAGCCTAGTTTACTGTGATCGCCACCGCGGCCTTTGGCGATATCGTGGAAGATAGCGCCTAATACCAGTAAACCTTTTTTAGGCAGTTGGTTGATCAGAATCGAGCCTAAGGGAAATTCTTCCTTTTGTTCGGCTTGGGAAAAACGCTCGATATTGAGCAGTAATCTGTGGGTGTGTTCATCGACCGTATAGGCGTGGAACAGGTCGAACTGCATCTGGCCTTCAATATTTCGCCATGCGGGTAAATAGGCCGATAACACGCCGTGTTTATGCATTAAAGACAAAGCAACAATGCCGCGAGGGTGGCGCAGAATTTCCATAAAGGCTTGGCGACAAAGCGGGTTTTCTTGTAAGGCTTGCGGCTGGGCGCGTCTTGCTCGGCGCAGCGAACGCAGCGTTGGTGCGTAAATGCCTTTGATATTGGAGTTTTTAGCGACTAACAAAAACAGCCGGACAATTTCTTCGCCGCTATCGAAAAGATCATCGCTTAGCGCTTCGATAAAAGTGCCGCGGCGCTGGTAGTGTTTATCTATCGATTGAATTTCTAAAGCTTTTGTATGGCCCAATGTTGCCCGTTTAAACAGCTGCAGCAACATTTCGTTTAGCTCCATCACTCGGCGTACCGTGCGATAGTAACGTTTCATCATTTGCTCAACAGCAAGCTGGGTGGCGTCTTCATACCCCATAAGCTCGGCAACTTGGCGTTGTACATCAAAGAGTAAGCGATTTTCATCGCGACCGACCACCATATGCAGAGTAAAGCGTAACTTCCACAAAAAGTGCTGACATTCGAGCAGCTCTTCTAGTTCACCAGGCTCTAAAAAGTCGTATTGGACTAATTCTTCGAGGCGAGCGGCACCAAAGTGACGCATGGCCACCCAAGCAATGGTTTGAATATCCCTAAGACCACCGGGACAACTCTTGATATTGGGTTCTAAATCGAAGGCACTGGCTCTGGCATGGCGGGCATTTTGCTCATCCCGTTTTGCGATAAAAAAATCGCTTGAAGTCCAAAAGTCACTCTGACGAATCGCATCATAAAGTTGATCGAATAAAAACTCGGGCCCTTCGAGCAGTCGTGCCTCTAACAGATTGGTGGCTATGGTGATGTCTTCACGGCCGAGGATAATCGTGTCGTTTAACGTACGGACACTGTGGCCGATTTCCAGATTGGCATCCCACAGAAAGGCAATAAACTGACTGAGTGCCGCTTCGGCGGCGGGTGACAAGATATCATTAAACAGGAACAGCAAGTCGACATCCGAGTGGGGATGCAGCTCCCCACGGCCATAGCCGCCCACGGCAATCAAGGCAATATCATATTCCCTTAGACCGTGCTGTTCCCAAGCTTGCTTGACAAGGGCATCGACAAATTGACAGCGCTGCGTGACGAGCTCTTCAATCGGGGTTTTAGCCTTAAAACTGGCCAAAAGAATCTGATTCTGTTCGATTAATGATTGTTTAGCGAGCAGAGCTATATTCATCGAGTCCCTTGTTTTTATGTTTGTTAGTGTGGCCTATCGCTCGTGATTGATAATACGTGGGAAATCCTCATCCTCACGCAGGGTAAGTACTTCAACCCCTTTTTCAGTCACCAGTAAGGTATGTTCCCACTGGGCTGAATTTTTACCATCGGAGGTCGTTACCGTCCACTTATCATCGCGATCGAGTATGGTCGTGTGGCGACCGGCATTGATCATAGGTTCAATGGTGAAACACATGCCTGGGCGTAATACTGTGTTATCGCCGTTACGGTAATGCATAACCTGAGGTTCTTCATGGAAACCCGAGCCAATACCGTGGCCACAATAATCTTGCACGATGGAATATTTCTCAAGGCCTGTTTTACTTGCTTTGATGAATTTTTCGATAGTATTGCCAATTTCACCCAGTTTTAAACCTGGACGAACCTTACGAATAGCTAAATACAGGCTTTCTTGTGCGATGCGGCACAGACGTTTGTCCTTTGCGCTCACTTCACCGATTAAAAACATCATCGAGGTATCGCCGTGATAACCGTCTTTAATCACTGTGATGTCGATATTGAGGATATCGCCTTCTTTCAATGGTGGGTTGTCGTTTGGAATGCCGTGGCAAATCACATGGTTTACAGAAGTACAAATGGATTTGGGAAAACCATGGTAGTTAAGCGGCGCCGAAATCGCACCTTGCTCTTCGGTATATTTGGCGCAGAGGTCATTGAGCTCATTGGTGGTCACGCCCGGTTTAACATGCGGCGCGATCATTTCTAATACCTGTGCGGCTAGTTTGCCCGCAGCACGCATTTTTTCAATTTCTTCAGCGGTCTTGATGACTATACTCATTGCGTTTTCTCTTGTGTCTTTAATGTCTGTTGGCCACGCAACCTAATGCAAAAATTTGTGCTTTAGGGCTATTTATGGTATAAAGCGCGCCGTTATGTTTAAGTCTTGATGAATTGTCCAAGCCAGCTTTTGCGCTGCTTTGATACTTGCAAGACTAAAGATGGCGGCCATTATACATGGCTATTTGTCTAAATACTAAATCACACACGTGTCGACACATTCTTCGGGGTGCCCTCAGTTGTTATATCAGGGGTCGAAGACATGGGATACGTGGAGGTCTAACCCCCTAAATTTTAAGGTAATAGAAATGACTACAGTTTCAATGCGCGATATGCTTCAGGCCGGTGTCCACTTCGGTCACCAAACCCGTTACTGGAACCCAAAAATGAAGCCATTCATTTTCGGTGCTCGCAACGGTGTTCACATCATCAACCTTGAGCATACTGTGCCAATGTTCAATGAAGCGCTAGCTTTCATCAGCAACGTAGCTTCAAAGAAAGGTAAAGTATTATTCGTTGGTACTAAACGTGCTGCTGGCGAAGCGATCAAAGAAGCTGCTCTGTCTTGTGACCAGTACTATGTTGATCACCGCTGGTTAGGCGGTATGCTGACTAACTGGAAAACCGTTCGTCAGTCAATCAAACGTCTGAAAGAACTGGAAAGCCAATCAGTAGACGGTACTTTCGACAAGCTGACCAAGAAAGAAGCGCTGATGCGTACTCGTGAGCTTGAAAAGCTGGAAAAATCTTTAGGTGGTATTAAAAACATGGGCGGCCTGCCAGACGTATTATTCGTCATTGGTGCTGACCATGAGCATATCGCTATTAAAGAAGCTAACAACCTGGGTATCCCTGTTGTTGCAGTTGTTGATACTAACTCTGCGCCAGATGGTGTTAACTACATCGTTCCTGGTAACGACGACGCTATGCGTGCTATCCGCCTGTACACTTCTTCTGTTGCTGCTGCTGCAAAAGCTGGCCGTGGTCAAGATTTGGCTGTTCAAGCTGAGCAAGACGGTTTCGTAGAAGCCGAATAATAATAAGGCGGGATGATTATCATCACCCTTATTAACCAAGATTTTTGATTGGTTAACAGGGGCCATTCGGCCCCTGTTTTATATCTGCAAATTAGTCGATTTTTTATAGAGGATTTAACAATGGCAATTACTGCTGCCCAAGTTAAAGAACTGCGCGACCGTACTGGCGCAGGCATGATGGATTGTAAAAACGCTCTGACAGAAGCTAACGGCGACATGGAGTTAGCAATTGACAACATGCGTAAGTCTGGCGCTGCTAAAGCGGCTAAAAAAGCGGGTAACATCGCTGCTGACGGTACAATTCTGATCAAGAATGGCGAAGGTTTCGCTGCGCTATTAGAAGTTAACTGTCAAACTGACTTCGTTGCTAAAGATTCAAACTTCTTAGCATTCGCGAACGCAGTATTAGATGCCGCTGCTGCATCTAAAGTGACTCTTGAAGATTTAAAAGCACAGTTTGAAGATGCACGCGTTGCATTGGTAACTAAAATCGGTGAAAACATCAACATTCGTCGTGTTGAGTACATCGATGGTGCAAACCTATCTTCATACCGTCATGGTGAGCGCATTGGCGTTGTTGTTGCCGGTGAAGCTGACGAAGAAACCTTAAAGCACATCGCAATGCACGTTGCTGCTTCTAAGCCTGAATACGTGAACCCAGAAGATGTTCCTGCAGAAATCGTTGCAAGAGAACAAGCTCTGCAAATCGAAATGTCAATGAACGAAGGCAAATCGGCAGAGATCGCTGAGAAGATGGTTCTAGGTCGTATGAAGAAGTTCACCGGTGAGATTTCTCTGACTGGTCAAGCTTACATCATGGAACCAAAGAAAACTGTTGGCGAAATTCTGAAAGAGAAAGGCGCTAAAGTCACTAACTTCATTCGTTTAGAAGTGGGTGAAGGTATTGAGAAGAAAGAAGAAGATTTCGCGGCTGAAGTTGCTGCTCAAATCGCTGCTTCTAAAAAGGCTTAATCGCCAACGCTAAATACCCCCAAGACCGCGGCAATAGCTGCGGTCTTGTTATGACCAGGATAAAAATTATGAGCACCAATCCAAAACCCGCATTTAGACGCATTCTTCTTAAATTAAGTGGCGAAGCACTGATGGGCGACGAAGGCTTCGGCATCGACCCTAAAGTATTAGATCGCATGGCTCAGGAAGTGAAAGAGCTGGTTGAGCTGGGTATTCAGGTGGGTGTGGTTATTGGTGGTGGTAATCTGTTTCGCGGTGAAGGCCTAGCAAAAGCCGGCATGAACCGTGTGGTGGGCGATCACATGGGTATGCTGGCAACGGTTATGAACGGCTTGGCAATGCGAGACGCCCTGCACCGTGCCTATGTTAATGCTCGTCTGATGTCAGCTATCCCGTTAAAGGGTGTGTGTGATGATTACAATTGGGCTGAAGCGATCAGCTTGCTAAAATCTGGCCGAGTGGTTATTTTTGCTGCCGGTACAGGTAATCCTTTCTGCACGACCGATTCTGCGGCCTGTTTACGCGGCATTGAAATCGAAGCTGAAGTCGTATTGAAAGGCACTAAAGTTGACGGTGTATACTCCGAAGACCCAATGAAGAACCCAGACGCCGTTAAGTATGATGAAGTGACTTATGCGGAAATTCTGGAAAAAGAATTAAAAGTAATGGACTTAGCCGCCTTTACTATGGCGCGTGATCACGACATGCCTATTTTAGTCTTCAACATGAATAAACCTGGCGCTCTACGCCGCGTTATCATGGGTGAAGAAGAAGGCACGCTGATCAGAGCGAAAAAAGTTATTTAATGACCAAGAAGGACATTTAACGTGATTGAGAACATTAAGAAAGATGCGCAAGAGCGTATGGGTAAATGCGTTGACGCGACTAAAAACCAAATGGCAAAAGTGCGTACAGGTCGTGCCCACCCAAGCCTGCTGGATTCCATTCAAGTCTCTTACTACGGCACTATGACGCCACTAAACCAAGTGGCTAACGTGGGCGTTGAAGATTCACGCACTCTGTCTGTGACTGTGTTTGACCGTAGTGCTATCCAAGCCGTTGAAAAGGCTATTATGAGCTCTGATTTAGGTCTGAATCCTATGTCAGCTGGCGCGACATTACGTATTCCATTACCCGCGTTGACTGAAGAACGTCGTAAAGACTTCATCAAAGTGGTACGTAACGAAGCTGAAAACGGTCGTATTGCTATCCGTAACGTGCGTCGTGATGCGATTTCTGAAGTGAAAAAGCTTGAAAAAGCTAAAGCTTGTACTGAAGATGATGTGCGTCGCAGTGAAGAAGAAGTGCAAAAGTTCACCGATGCTCACATTAAAAAGGTCGATGAGATTTTAGCGGCCAAAGAAATTGAGTTGATGGAAGTCTAATCTCAGTTCGATAAGCTAGAGTTGATGCGCCGTGTAGGGGTATACTACACGGCGTTTGTCTATTTTAAAGGGCTGTATTAGATGTCATCCACAGTGGAACTTGATCCGCACCCTAGGACGAGTGAGAGTGATTTATACACTCAAACGACCTTGCCGGGACAATTACCCGAACTCGTGAAACAGTCGTTACCTAAGCATGTTGCTATTATCATGGATGGCAATGGGCGTTGGGCACAAACCCAAGGTAAACCACGAGTGATGGGACATAAGGCTGGTGTTAAGGCCGTTAGAAGAGCCGTAAGCACGGCAAGCCAATTAGGCATTGAATCGCTAACCTTATTCGCATTTTCTAGCGAGAATTGGCGTAGACCCGATAAAGAAGTCAGCTTGCTGATGGAGTTGTTTTTTACCGTATTACAGCGCGAAATTAAATTGCTGGATAAGAATCAGGTTAAGCTCAACATTATTGGCGATATCAGCCGCTTTTCTGCGCGATTACAGAAGCAAATTGCTGCTGCTCAAGAGAAGACATCTCGCAATACTGGCTTGGTTCTGAATGTTGCGGCTAACTATGGTGGCCGTTGGGACATACTTCAAGCAGCACAAAAATTAGCGGAAAAGGTCGAAACTGGCGAAATGACCAGCAGTCAGTTCACCGAAGAAGCCTTAAGTGCACATTTGTGCATGCAAAATCAGAGTGAAGTTGATTTAATGATCCGCACGGGCGGGGACTGTCGCATCAGTAATTTTGTGCTGTGGCAGGCGGCCTATGCAGAATTGGTGTTTACCGACACCCTTTGGCCTGATTTCGATGAACAGGCTTTTCATGAAGCGATAGCCATTTTTGCAAGTCGCCAGCGCCGTTTTGGTCTGACTGGAAGTCAGATTGATGAGATGCGTGCATTGTAAAACCTCATGAGGGATTTTTTTTGCTAAAACAACGAATAATAACAGCAACTTGGTTAGTTCCATTAGTTTTAGGGGCGATATTTTTGCTCCCTGCCAGCTACTTCGCCTGGGCCTTAGTTGCCGTCTTCCTTATTGCAGCAAAGGAATGGGGAAGAATTATCGATAATCAGTGTGATGTCACTCAGTGGAGCTTTACCTTCACAGTTGGTATCTTATTGGTGGCAATTAATCTTATTGTGCCAATCGATGCAGTTTGGTTAAGCCATCAGTTACATCCTATCTATTTGGCCATTCTCTATATTGGTGCATTCTGGTGGTTAGCATCACTATTATTAGTGGTAACTTATCCTAAAAGCGCTAAGTTCTGGCAAAAGAATCCTATGTTTAAGTCCATGTTTGGACAGTTAACCTTAGTGCCTTGCTTTGTTGCTCTTATCGCACTCAAATCCATTAGCTCACAAACTTCACCCTATTACGGCCCAGTATTAGTACTGTTAGTGATGTTGATTGTGTGGGCCGCTGATTCTGGGGCTTACTTCGTCGGTAAAGCGATAGGTAAAACGAAACTGATGCCTGCAGTGAGCCCTGCTAAAACCTTGGAAGGCCTACTTGGTGGTTTAGTGACGACTATGCTCGTGGTTGCAGGTGTTATGTATTATTCGCCAGAGCAAGAACTGGGCTTAGTTGTGGCAGTGACCTTATTTGTTGCTTTAGTGTCGGCGCTGGGCGATTTATCTGAGAGTATGTTTAAGCGTGCGGCCTGTATTAAAGATTCTGGCACTATTTTGCCCGGTCACGGCGGCGTGCTCGACCGCATCGACAGCCTGACTGCAGCCTTGCCGGTGTTTACCCTGATCTACATTGCATTCTGGATGTAACGCTATGCAAAATATGGTGATTTTGGGTGCTACCGGTTCAATTGGTGCTAGTACCTTAAGCGTGATTTCGGCTAATCCATTGGCTTATAGCATCTATGGATTGGTGGCCAATGCGAGCGTTGATAAGATGCTGGCTTTGTGTGTAGCCCATAAACCGAAAGTCGCGCATATGGTGGATGAAGAGGCTGCGAAACAGTTACGCGCCGTTTTACCCGCTGCGCTCAATATCCAAGTCACTACTGGCATGAACGATTTACTCGGTTTAGTGACGGCTGCCGAAGTGGATACTGTAATGGCTGCGATTGTCGGGGCGGCAGGGCTAGTACCAACCCTTGAAGCCGTGAAGGCGGGAAAGCGAGTATTACTGGCCAATAAAGAAGCTTTAGTCATGTCGGGTGAGTTGTTTATTGAGGCGACTAAGCGCTCTGGTGCTGTGCTCTTGCCCGTGGACAGTGAGCATAATGCTATCTTTCAATGTTTACCCCTAGAAGTGCAGGCTAACCTCGGCCGTTGCGATTTAACTGCATCGGGTATATCCCATATTTTGTTAACCGGTTCAGGCGGACCTTTCCTGCGGTCGGAACTTGCGACACTTGCGGCCATGACGCCTGCCCAAGCCTGTAAACACCCTAATTGGTCCATGGGACCTAAAATCTCTGTTGACTCCGCCACTATGATGAATAAGGGTTTAGAGTTCATTGAGGCGCGGTGGTTGTTTAATACTCAGGCTGAGCAACTTAAAGTGGTTATTCATCCGCAAAGCGTGATCCACTCTATGGTGCAGTACCGTGATGGTTCGGTTATCGCCCAAATGGGTAACCCTGATATGCGCACACCGATTGCCCATTGCATGGCTTATCCGCAAAGAATTCATTCGGGCGTTGAACCTTTAGATTTTTTCAAAGTCGGACAGTTAAGCTTTTATGAACCTGATTTTGAACGTTTCCCCTGTTTGGCTTTGGCTATGGAGGCGTGTGCCCAAGGCCAAGAGGCAACAACCGTATTAAATGCTGCCAATGAGGTCGCTGTTGAAGCATTTTTGCAGGGGAAAATTGGTTTTACGCAAATTGCAAAAGTGAATGAAGCTTGTTTAGTCACTGTGCCTAAACGTCCTATGGGCAGCATAGAAGATATTTTAGCCTTAGATGCGCAAACCCGCGTCTATGCGCGTGAGACATTAGCAAGCATCGCTTAGCAATAGCTGAGTGATTAAATTTATAACGTAAGGAGTGGGATGTTAGATTTTTTATGGAACTTAGGTTCTTTCATCGTTGCACTGGGTCTGTTAATTACTGCCCACGAATACGGCCATTTCTATATCGCGCGACGTTGTGGCGTGAAAGTCGAACGTTTCTCCATTGGTTTTGGTAAGGCTATTTGGCGCCGTGTTGGTAAAGACGGCACTGAATATGTGTTAGCCATGATCCCCCTTGGCGGCTATGTCAAAATGCTCGATGAGCGTGTTGAAGACGTTCCCGATGAATTAAAAGATCAAGCGTTCAATCGTAAAACCGTATGGCAACGTATTGCGATTGTTGCCGCAGGTCCAATTGCTAACTTTATTTTTGCCATCGTTGCCCTGTATTTTATGTATCTGATTGGTGTGCCATCACTTAAGCCTGTGATCACCTCGACGACACCCGGGACTGCTGCTGCGCAAATTCAAATCACAGAGCCAATGCAAATAACGGCCATTTCCGGTCAGGCTGTGCGTAACTGGGAAGAAGTGAATTTAGCTTTAGTCGGCCACATAGGTGATGAAAGTCTGAGTGTATCGCTAACGCCATTGAATGGTTTGCAAGGTTTAGACTCTAGTGCGCGGTCTTATACCTTAGATACGCGTAATTGGCGTTTTGATCCTGAAAAAGAATCCCCAATTACGGCATTAGGGTTAGGGATTTATCGTCCCGAAATCGTCCCCACCATTGCTGCGATTAGTCCTGACAGTGCCGCTGCGAATAGTGAGCTAAAAGTCGGTGACACCTTAGTCGCAATAAATGGTAAAAATTATACCGATTGGCAGGCTTTTGTTGACATTATTCAACATTCTGCCAATGTGCCTGTGAGTTTAACAGTGCGTCGCAATGGCGAACAGTTTAATGTGGCAGTGACACCCTTAAGCAGTAAAAATGCCGATGGCCAAGAGATAGGTATGCTCGGGGTGAGCCCAACCCAAGCACAATGGCCAGACAATATGCGTTTACAACTTGAATATGGACCAATCGATTCTTTCGGTATAGCAGCGGATAAAACATGGCAACTTGTTGCTGTGAGCTTTAAGATGATTGGCAAATTATTTACCGGCGATGTGTCGGTGAAAAACCTGAGTGGACCCATTTCGATCGCACAGGGTGCGGGCAGTAGTGCAAACTATGGCTTGGTCTATTTTCTCGGGTTCCTCGCGCTCATCAGCGTCAATTTAGGCATCATTAACTTGCTGCCTTTACCTGTGCTCGATGGGGGACACCTGCTGTATTACTTTATTGAAGTAATAACTGGTAAACCTGTACCTGAAAAGGTGCAGGAAATAGGATTCAGATTTGGGGCAGCAATACTGCTGATGTTGATGAGCGTTGCGCTTTTCAATGATTTTGCCCGACTCTGAGCAAGGACAGACTAATAATTAGAAGTGCTCTATGAGATTGAATAAACTTTTTGCCTCGATGTTATTCGTCGGTGCGTCGTTTTCAGGGACTGTGTTGGCTGATACTTTCCAACCGTTTGAAGTGACCGACATCCAAGTTGAAGGTTTGCAACGAGTTGCACTCGGTGCTGCCTTGTTAAGCTTACCAGTAAAAGTAGGTGACACTGTTGATCAGTTAAGAATCCAGCAAGCGATTAAAAGCTTGTATGCATCGACTAACTTTGAAAATGTCTCCGTGAGCCGAGATGGCGGCGTATTAGTGGTGAAAGTCACTGAGCGTCCAACTATTAGTGCCGTGACATTCGATGGCAACAAAGACATTAAAGACGAACAGTTACAGGAAAGTCTGGACGGTTCTGGCGTTAAAGTCGGTGAGTCGCTCGATCGCACTATGTTGACCGGTATTGAAAAGGGTCTGCAGGATTTCTACTACGGCGTGGGTAAATACGGCGCGAAAGTGGAAGCCCAAGTGATTAACTTACCCCGTAATCGGGTTGAGCTGAAATTTAAGTTTACCGAAGGTTTAGCGGCCGAAATCCGCCAAATTAACGTGGTCGGTAACAAAGAGTTCACCGATGCTGAATTGATCGGCATGTTGGAACTTAAAGATTATGTGGCTTGGTGGGATCTGTTTGGTGAGCGTCGTTATCAGAAGCAAAAACTGCAGGCTGATCTCGAGACCATCAAAACTTACTATCACAATAAAGGTTATATCCGCTTCGAAGTGACTTCAACTCAAGTGGCTATGACGCCTGACCGTAAAGGTTTATATATCACCATTAACGTTGAAGAAGGTGAGAAATATAAAGTTAAAGAAGTAAACCTGACGGGTGATTTGATGGGTCGTGAAGAGTTGATGAAATCAATTCTGCCAATCAAAGCGGGTGATATGTACAACGGCGGTGATGTGACTTTCACCGAAGAAATGTACAGCAAGTATTTAGGCCGCTTCGGTTATGCTTACCCTGAAGTGAAAACCTACCCTGAAATTGATGATAAGACTAAAGAAGTCACCTTAAACATCAATGTTAAACCGGGTAAACGTGTTTACGTACGGGCGATTAACTTCACTGGTAACACAGTGACTAAAGATGAAGTGATGCGCCGTGAGCTGCGTCAGATGGAAGGCGCTTGGTTAAACTCAGCGCAAGTTGAGCAATCTAAAGCGCGTCTTAACCGTTTGGGCTTCTTCGAAACCGTTGACACTGAAACCATTCAAGTGCCAGGTACCGATGATTTAGTCGATGTTGCGGTTAAAGTGAAAGAGCAGCCGTCGGGCTCATTCAACGCGGGTGTTGGTTATGGTACTGAATCAGGCCTGAGCTTGCAGTTTGGTGTGCAGCAAAATAACTTCTTAGGCACAGGTAACCAAGCGGGTATCAGCTTGAGCACCAACAAGTACTCTAAAAACGTTAACTTATCCTATACCGATCCGTACTGGACAAAAGACGGTGTGAGTTTAGGCGGGAGCGTTTATTGGAGTGAGTTTGACGCCAATGAAGCTAACTTAGAACGCTATAAAAACAGTTCGTATGGTGTGGCGCTTAACTCGGGTTTCCCGATTAACGAATACAACCGTATCAATGGTGGTATTGGCTATCGTCACAACACGATTTCTGAGATCTCAGCTTATGAGCAGGCGCTGCGTTTCTATAACATCTATCGTGATGACGATCCAAACGCGGACTTAAGTTTCGATAACTTCGAACTCAGCCTGGGCTGGTATCGTAGCACCTTGAACCGTGGCACTTTCCCAACAGATGGCTCTTCTCAGCGTCTGAACGGCAAAATGACTTCGCCAGGGTCTGATTTACAGTATTTTAAGACAGACTTTGATACTAACTACTATTTCCCTGTTAACCGCAGTCAGAGCGTTGTGCTCTTGGCCCGTGGTCGATTAGGTTATGGTAACGGTTATGGTCAATTCAACGATAACGACCAAATTCTGCCTTTCTGGGAAAACTATTACTCAGGTGGTAGCAGCTCGCTACGTGGCTTTAAGTCTAACTCTGTAGGCCCTCGTTCATTCTATCTCTATCGAGGTAGTGAGCCGTGTGCACCGGATCCATCGGGCGATGGCTGTAGCTTGCCTGGCGATCCTAATAGTATCCAAGTCAGTTCTGGCCGCTCTATCGGTGGTAATGCCCTTGCAACGGCAAGTATGGAGTTGATTGTACCAACCCCATTTTTGGATGAGGCTTACACTAACTCAGTTCGTACTAGCTTCTTCGTAGATGCGGGTAACGTCTGGGATACTGAGTTTGATTACGAGTCATATCAAACACTTCCGGCGGACGAGTTTGCTAAGTTACAAGACTATAGTGATCCAGCTCGCCTGCGCGCCTCTTGGGGCTTGAGTGTGCAATGGTTATCACCTATGGGACCTATGGTGTTCAGCTTAGCGTGGCCGCTTAAAGAATATGAAGGTGACCAAACAGAGATCTTCTCTTTCAATATTGGCAAAACTTTTTAAAAGGCATACACTCGGCAAGTTTTGCTGACAATAACAAGGTAACAAGGAGTTTATTTTGAACAAGATGGTAAATTGCGCGCTGATGACGTTAGTTTTGTTAGGCGCGCCGTTAGTGGCACATGCTGAGAAAATTGCCGTAGTGGATATGGGCGCTGTGTTTGAACAGCTCCCACAACGTGAACAGATCTCTCAATCTCTGAAGAAAGAGTTTGGTGATCGCGTAGCTGATGTCCAAAAAATGCAAGAAGAAATGCGTTCTCTGATGGAGAAGCAGCAACGTGACGGTGCGTTAATGAACGATGCACAAAAAACAGAGCTGGTTCGTAAAATGGAATCGCTAAAATCTGAATATCAGTTAAAAGGCAAAGCATTGGATGAAGACCTACGTCGTCGCCAAGGTGAAGAGCAAAATAAACTGTTAGTTAAAGTGCAAAAAGCCATCAACACTATCGCTGAAAAAGACCAATATGATTTGGTATTACAACGTGGTGCTGTCATTTATGTTAAGCCTAACGCTGACATCAGTGGCAAAGTGGTTGAAGCCTTAAGCAAAGGCAAGTAATAGATGAATAGTGTGACTTTAAAAGAGCTATGCCTGTTATTAGACGGTGATATCCAAGGCGACGAAACGCTAATTATTAATAGTGTGGCGACCTTAGAAAATGCCAAGGCGGGTCAGATCTCTTTTTTAGCCAACAGTAAATACCGCTCTCAGCTTGAGGCAACTCAAGCGAGTGCGGTGTTATTGTCAGCTAAAGATGCGCAGGATTATCAAGGTACTGCGTTAATTGTAAAAGATCCATATGTCGGTTTTGCCCGTGTTGCTCAGTATTTGGACACGACACCCAAAGCGGCGGTGGGCATCCATCCTTCGGCTCAAATTGATCCTTCAGCCCATTTAGGGGAAGGTGTCGCTATTGGCGCGAATGCTGTGATTGGTGCGAACGTCATTTTAGGTGAAAATGTGCAGATTGGTGCCGGTGTTGTGCTGGGACAAGATGTGGTTATTGGCTCAAAAACACGTTTGTGGGCTAATGTCACCGTCTATCACGATGTGCATTTAGGACAGGATTGTATTATCCATTCGGGTGCCGTATTAGGCTCAGATGGTTTTGGTTATGCTAACGAACGTGGTCAGTGGATTAAAATTCCGCAGACAGGTGGCGTGCGTATTGGCGATCGGGTTGAGATTGGTGCTAATTCAACGGTAGATCGTGGGGCATTAGGCCATACAGAGATCCACGACGGTGTGATTATTGATAACCAAGTGCAAATTGCCCATAACGATATAATCGGCGAAAATACTGCTATTGCAGGCAGTACTACTGTCGCAGGCAGTGTCACTATTGGTAAATATTGTATTATTGGCGGTAGTTGTGCCATCGCAGGTCATTTGAGCATAGCCGATGGTGTGCATGTGTCTGGTGCTACCAATATCACCACTAATATGCGTGAGCCTGGCTTATACTCTTCTGCCACCGTGGCAATGGACAATAAACTTTGGCGTAAAAATACAGTTCGTTTCCGTCAGTTAGATGAACTGTTCCAGCGTGTTAAAACGTTGGAAAAAAATTTAAAAACACCAGATTAATTGCCCCAAGGCAATTTGAGGAACTCGGTTCGTGTCTAATCAAATGAACACTATGGATATTAAAGAAATACTTAAATATCTACCCCATAGATATCCATTCCTATTGATCGATCGTGTGCTTGATTACACTCCTGGTGTTAGTCTGCAGGCGATCAAAAACGTTTCAATAAATGAGCCATTTTTTCAGGGACATTTCCCGATACAACCTGTAATGCCAGGTGTGCTTATTTTAGAAGCGATGGCACAGGCAACTGGCCTGTTAGCCTTTAAAACGATGAGTAGTGATGTACCACCACCAGGTGTGTTGTATTACTTTGCTGGTATCGATAATGCGCGTTTTAGACGTGTGGTTGAGCCAGGAGATCAAATTCATTTTGATGTCAAAATGATTAAAGAGCGCCGCGGGATTGGCGTTTTCTACGGTGAGGCCAAAGTGGATGGTGAAGTGGTTTGTTCCGCTGAAATCATGTGTGCCCGCAGAGAGATTAGTCAGTGATAGATACATTAGCGTTTGTGCATCCCGATGCAAAAATTGGCAATAACGTCACTATTGGCCCTTGGACCTATATCGGTGCGGGCGTCGAAATTGGTGATGATTGTTGGTTGAGTTCCCATGTGGTGGTCAAAGGCCCAACGATTATCGGCAAAGGGAATCGTATTTTTCAATTCGCCTCTGTTGGTGAAGAATGCCAAGACAAAAAGTACGCTGGTGAGCCGACACGACTGAGCATTGGCGACAATAACGTCATCCGTGAAAACGTGACCATTCACCGCGGTACGGTTCAAGATAACAGTGAAACCCGTATTGGTTCGAATAACTTGTTTATGAACTATGTGCATATCGCCCATGACTGTGTGGTCGGCGATAATGTCATCATGGCGAATAACGCATCTATTGCAGGTCATGTGCACGTCGGTGACTGGGCGATTTTAGGCGGTATGACAGGCGTACATCAGTTTGTGCATATTGGTGCCCATGCTTTTACTGCCGGTTGTTCTTTAGTTTTGCAGGATGTGCCTCCTTTTGTGATGGCAGCGGGTCAACCGACAGTGCCTCGCGGCTTAAACAGCGAAGGTATGAAGCGTCGCGGTTTTTCTAAAGAAAGCCAGTTAGCCGTGCGTCGTGCTTATAAAACCTTATACCGTAGCAGTTTAACGGTAGAAGAAGCGATTGAAGCATTAGCTGAAGATGCGCAGAACGATGAGCAAGTCAAATTACTGCTTGAGTTTGTAAAGTCATCGAGTCGCGGCATTATTCGCTAACTTGATGACCACATGACAACAAAAGGGCATTTATATGCCCTTTTGTATTATTGGTTTAAGCCTTTTTTGTGGTAGACGTAGCCGTTAAAAATGCGTTTATTCATCAATGCATTCGACCATAAATGAGCTTAGTCATTAATTGAAT
This sequence comes from Shewanella sp. SM20, assembly GCF_025654545.1. Classification (NCBI taxonomy): domain Bacteria; kingdom Pseudomonadati; phylum Pseudomonadota; class Gammaproteobacteria; order Alteromonadales; family Shewanellaceae; genus Shewanella; species Shewanella sp. SM20. Next base: position 27,904 of record NZ_JAKKRK010000014.1, read on the forward strand.
CATTAACTTAACATAAGTGTAGGCTTGGAACGATGCATTTTAGGTGCGGTTTACCTCTTCATCCAATGCCATTAATTCATGAGACGTGATTGGTTTATGAGCAATAAAACTCCATTAGTGTTTGCCATGGTTGCCGGAGAACTCTCAGGCGATATTTTAGGTGCAGGTTTAATGGCTGCGCTGCAAAAGACCCATCCCGATGCGCGCTTTGTCGGTATCGGTGGACCCCGCATGGAAGCCCTAGGCTTCAAATCCCTGTTTGCGATGGAAGAACTCGCAGTGATGGGAATCGTTGAAGTGTTATCCCGTCTACCTCGCTTATTAAAAGTGCGGTCATCCTTGATTAAAGAGATCACCGCGCTTAAGCCCGATTGTTTTATTGGTATAGATGCACCGGATTTTAATATAGGCCTCGAGCTTAAACTCAAAGCGCGCGGTATTAAAACCGTTCATTATGTGAGCCCATCCGTGTGGGCATGGCGCCCAAAACGTATATTCAAAATCGCGAAGGCGACCCATATGGTGTTGTCGCTATTGCCATTTGAGAAAGCTTTTTATGACAAGCATCAAGTACCTTGTACCTTTGTGGGTCATACCTTAGCGGATGATATTCCGTTGCGAAGCGATAAAGCGGCGGCGCGTCAGTTACTTGAACTCGATGCCGATGCAGAATATTTAGCGATTCTACCGGGATCTCGTGGTGGCGAGTTAAAGCAATTGGCCGAGCCTTTCGTGAAAGCGGCTTTACTGATTAAACAGAACTTCCCTGATATACGTTTTGTGACGCCGCTGGTCAATCAAAAACGCCGTGAGCAATTTGAGCAAGCGCTGAAGGATTTTGCACCGGATCTCGAAATTCATATGGTCGAAGGTCAGTCGCGCGAAGTCATGGCGGCTGCCGATGGCATTTTATTAGCATCAGGCACCGCGACGTTAGAAGCCATGTTGGTTAAGCGTCCAATGGTGGTGGCTTATCGTGTTAGCCCTATGACCTATTGGATTGCTAAGCGCATGATGCAGGTCGAGCGTTTCTCGTTACCGAATCTACTGGCTGGAAAAGATCTCGTCCCTGAGCTCATTCAAGAAGATTGCACGCCAGAGAAAATCGCTGCGGCGGTCACAGTCGAGTTAAATCGAGATTTTACGCCGCTCAAAGCTGAGTTTGATGCCCTGCACCAAGTGTTACGCCGTGATGCGAGCTTAAAAGCCGCTGAAGCGGTAATGGCACTGGTTGAGCCTAAACCAAGTCATGCTAAATCACTGGAGGCTAACTAGTGGCAACTTTTAAAAGTTTAACCGACGCCGATTTGCTGGCCTTTTCGACGGGATTAATTGCTGGTGTGGATGAAGTCGGCCGTGGGCCATTAGTCGGCGATGTAGTGACTGCGGCTGTGATTTTAGATCCAAACAAGCCCATCAGTGGTCTGAATGATTCCAAGAAACTCAGTGAGAAGCGCCGCGAAGCTTTGTTTGATGAGATTTGTGAAAAAGCCCTGTGTTATCACGTGGGCCGCGCAAGTCCTGCTGAAATCGATACGCTTAATATCTTGCATGCCACTATGTTGGCAATGCAGCGCGCGGTTGCAGGGCTTAAGATTGCGCCTACGTTGGTGTTAGTCGATGGCAATCGCAGTCCGGCATTTGTTGCCCATAATGGCGTCTCGCTTACCAGTCACAGCATCATTAAAGGTGATGGTTTAATTGCCAGTATTAGTGCCGCATCGATTATCGCCAAAGTGACGCGGGATCGTGAGATGGATGTGCTCGATGCTGCTTATCCGCAATACGGTTTTGCTAAGCATAAGGGCTATCCGACTAAGGCGCATTTTGAGGCCATCGCCGAACATGGGGTGTTTGACCAATATCGTAAAAGTTTTAAACCCGTCAAGGCATTACTGGGACTGTAAGCTGTGCTCCCAAGCTACCTGAAGATACGAGTTTCAGGTTGTTTGGGTATAAGTTCCCGTTATCCAGCAAAGTCACTGGCTCTGGCTGCGTGACTTTGTTAGTCTGCTTTCTAGTTATTGTTAACCTGCTATTCAAAGATAATCCTAATTATGTCCGATCCTCGTTTTGTGCATCTTCGTGTCCACAGTGACTTCTCTATGACCGATGGCGTGGCCAAGGTCAAGCCTATTTTGGCGCAGGTGGAAGCGCAGGGAATGGCGGCTGTCGCCCTGACTGACCAAAACAACTTTTGTGGTTTGGTTAAGTTTTACAGTGGTTGCCATGGTGCGGGGATCAAACCGATTATCGGCGCCGATTTTTGGATGCAAGTGCCCGGATTCGAAGGCGAATTATGCGCCTTGACCATAATTGCGATGAACAATGTTGGTTATCAGAATCTGACCCAAATTATCAGTCAGGCCTATTTGCGTGGCCAAGTGGCTGGGCGCGTGGTGATCGACCAAGAGTGGTTACTCACTTATAACGAAGGCATTTTGCTGTTATCGGGCGCCAAAGAAGGCGATCTGGGTAAGGCACTGCTCAAGGGCAATGGCACACAAGTCGAATCTTTATGCGACTTTTATCAGACCCATTTCACTGACCGTTATTTCCTCGAGCTTATCCGTACAGGTCGCCCCGATGAAGAGCGTTATCTGCATATGGCTGTGGCCTTAGCGCAGGAGAAGGGCATCCCTGTGGTGGCCACTAATCAGGTGGTGTTTCTTAAACCCGAAGATTTTGATGCCCATGAAATTCGGGTGGCAATTCACGATGGCTTTACCCTTGCAGATCCTCGTCGACCTAAAAAATACAGTGAACAGCAGTATTTGCGTAGCGAAGAGGAAATGTGTGAACTATTCGCCGACATTCCTGCGGCGTTGGCGAACAGTGTCGAAATCGCTAAACGCTGTAATGTAACGATCCGTTTGTACGAATATTTCCTGCCCAACTTCCCGACGGGCGATATGTCCATCGAAGACTTTCTGGTCGATTGTTCGAAGAAGGGCCTTGAAGAGCGGCTCGAGTTTTTGTTCCCTGATCCTGAGGTGCGCGCCGAGAAACGCGGCGAATACGATGAGCGCCTCGACATTGAACTTAAAGTGATCAACCAGATGGGGTTCCCCGGTTACTTCTTGATCGTGATGGAGTTCATCCAATGGGGTAAAGATAACGGTATTCCAGTCGGGCCTGGTCGTGGCTCGGGCGCGGGTTCACTCGTGGCCTATGCGCTTAAGATTACCGACTTAGACCCATTAGAATTTGACTTACTGTTCGAGCGATTCCTCAACCCTGAGCGGGTTTCTATGCCCGACTTTGACGTCGACTTTTGCATGGATAGACGTGATGAAGTGATCGACCATGTGGCCGAATTGTACGGCCGCGAAGCGGTATCGCAAATCATCACCTTCGGAACTATGGCGGCAAAAGCGGTTATTCGTGACGTTGGCCGTGTGCTGGGTCATCCCTATGGCTTCGTTGACCGAATTTCTAAACTCATTCCACCAGAACCTGGGATGACGCTGGCGAAAGCGTTTGAGGTCGAGCCAGCCCTGCAAGAATCCTATGATGCCGATGAAGACGTAAAAGATCTGATCGACATGTGTCGCAAGCTCGAAGGTGTGACGCGTAACGCGGGTAAACACGCGGGTGGTGTGGTGATTGCACCAACTAAAATTACCGATTTTGCGCCGCTCTATTGCGACGCTGAAGGTAAAAACCCAGTAACACAATTCGATAAAAATGACGTCGAAACCGCAGGTTTAGTTAAATTCGACTTTTTGGGTTTGCGTACTTTGACAATCATCGACTGGGCACTGGAGATGGTGAACAAGGTCGAGGTCAAAAACGGTCGCCCACCTGTGCGTATCGAAGCGATTCCGTTAACGGATGCGGCATCTTTCCGCTTGTTGCAAAAATATGAAACCACAGCGGTATTCCAGTTGGAATCCCGCGGTATGAAGGATTTGATTAAACGTCTGCAGCCCGACTGTTTCGAAGACATGATCGCACTGGTGGCATTGTTCCGCCCTGGGCCTTTGCAATCGGGCATGGTAGATAACTTCATCGAGCGTAAGCATGGGCGCGAGGAAGTATCGTATCCCGATTCTCAGTACCAGCATGAATCCTTAAAAGAACTGTTATCACCGACCTACGGCATTATTCTGTATCAAGAGCAAGTGATGCAGATTGCACAGGTGTTATCGGGTTACACCCTTGGCGGCGCCGATATGCTCCGCCGTGCTATGGGTAAGAAAAAGCCCGAAGAGATGGCCAAGCAGCGCAGTATCTTTAAAGAGGGCGCAATCAATAACGGTGTCGACGGCGACTTGTCGATGAAGATCTTCGACTTAGTGGAAAAGTTCGCCGGCTACGGTTTTAACAAATCTCACTCAGCCGCCTATGCGCTTGTGTCTTATCAGACCTTATGGCTGAAAACCCATTATCCTTCGCAGTTTATGGCGGCGGTAATGTCGGCCGATATGGACAACACAGATAAAATTGTGACTTTGGTCGATGAATGTGAGCGTATGGGGCTACCGCTCATTCCTCCGGATGTGAACAAAGGCTTGTTCAAATTTACCGTCGATGATGATTTGCGCATCGTTTATGGCATTGGCGCCATTAAAGGCGTGGGTGAAGGTCCAGTTGAATCGATTTTAGAGGCGCGTAAAGATGGCCCCTTCGTGGATCTATTCGATTTCTGTGCCCGTATTGATTTGAAAAAGCTCAATAAGCGCGTGATTGAAAAGCTGATCTGCGCGGGCGCACTCGATACTCTAGGGCCGCATCGTGCGTCTATGATGGCAACCTTGCCCGAAGCGATTCGGGCTGCTGATCAACATGCCAAAGCCGAGGCGATTGGCCAACACGATATGTTTGGTTTGCTCAACAGTGAACCCGAAGACAGTAAGCAGCAGTTTGTCGAATGTACCCCATGGCCAGATAAAATTTGGCTCGAAGGCGAGCGCGAAACCTTAGGCTTGTATTTGACTGGTCATCCGATCAATCAATATTTAAAAGAGCTTAAGCATTACACGTCCGGTCGCTTGAAAGATGTGCATCCCACCGAACGCGGTAAAACTGCTAAGGCTGCGGGGTTAGTGGTGGCAACGCGAGTGATGCTGACCAAGCGCGGATCGAAAATGGGCCTGTTGACACTCGATGATAAGAGCGCACGTCTCGAAATCATGTTGTTTACCGAAGCCTTTGAAAAGTTTAATCATCTGCTGGAGAAAGACCGCATCCTCATTTGTGAAGGTGAGGTGAGTTATGATGATTTTGCCGGCGGTAACCGTATGACGGCGCGTAACATCATAGATATCAGTGAGGCGCGCAGCCACTTTGCCAAAGCGCTGGAAATTGATATGGATGGCAGCGAGTTAACGCCATCGGCGTTAGACACTTTCGAGCAAGCGCTAAGCCCGTGGCGTAACGGTGCTGTGCCTGTGGTGATCAATTACACTCAAGCTCAAGCCAAAGGTCAGTTTAGGTTAGCCGATGCTTGGCGAGTGAATCCGACCGATGACTTGATGCTCTCGCTCGAATCGCTCCTCGGGCCAAACAAGGTGAGAATTTTATTCTAATGTTGGCGAATGTCTTAGGTGTAAACAGATGAAGTTAACTTATGTCGGCTAAGCGTGACGAAGCGTTGACTGCTGGCGATCTCAGCGCGCATATCTGTGATTTTTTGGCAGCGCAATCCTTAGCGCCTGACAGCAAGTTAGTACTGGCTTACAGTGGTGGGGTTGATTCCGAAGTCTTGGCCTTTGGTTTAAGCCAGTTTGCACGGAAACATCCGGAGTTTAATTATCAGCTAGTGTATGTACACCATGGCCTAAGCGATAACGCTGAGGCTTGGGCACAGCATTGCCTTGAGCGGGGCCTGTATTACGATCTGCCCGTGACGGTTGAGCGAGTCGTGGTTAATCGTGGGCCAAGATTGAGCCTTGAAGCCGAAGCGCGCAAAGCGCGTTATCTGGCGATTGAGCGGCATTTAAGTGCCAATGATGTGTTGCTGACGGCTCACCATGAAGACGATCAGGTTGAGACTATCTTACTGGCACTCAAGCGGGGTCAGGGGCCTAAAGGGCTGGCGGCCATGGGACAAGTGCAAGCATTAGCACATGGCAGACAACTGCGGCCGTTATTGGATATCAGCCGTGAGCAAATTGAAGCCTACGCAAAACAGCAGGGCTTAGTGCATATCGAAGATGAAAGTAATCAAGACGATAAGTACGATCGAAATTTTTTACGCTTAGAAATCATTCCCCGCTTAAAAGCGCGTTGGCCGAGTATTGCGACAACTGCGAGTCGCAGTGCGGCATTGTGCGCCGAACAACAGGCGACGCTGGATTTACAGGTGAGTGAACGTTTACCTTTATGGTTAACCCAAGCCCCTTACCATACTCAAAGTGTATTCAAGCTCGATGGTTTTGCCGAACAGTCAGCCGACTGGCAAGCGTTACTCTTACGTGGCTTTATTGAATCCCAAGGTTTTGCTTTGCCCTCAAAGGTGCAGCTTAAGCAAATCATCACTCAGCTTCTTAACGCGAAAGACGATGCTAAAGTGCATATTCGAGTGGGTGAGTGTGAAATCCGTCGCTTTGCTAATCAAGTCTATTTATTCAAGTATCAAACTCACAAACGTCACACTCGGCCTGTGAGTTGGACCTTGACACAGCATGACTTTATTTCTTTATTACAGGGAGATAGTACCGAATTAGTCGTGTCGCCAGCGGGCTTAGCGAATGGTGAGCAGATTAGGCTGATAGTGACAGAACAAGGTCCCAGAGTCCGCTTACCTTGGCCTGATGAAGTGGTCAGTGTGCGTTATCAACTTGCGGGGCAATTTCGCTGCCACCCGCATTCTCGGGGTAAGGGGCGAGAATTAAAGAAACTGTGGCAAGAGTTTGCCATTCCGCCTTGGGTACGCGAAAAGGTGGGGTTTGTGTTTTATGGCGAGCAACTGGTGATGGCAATTGGACTGTGGGTTGAAAAGGGCTTTATTGTTGAGTCGAATGGACTTGGTTTACAGGTGTTTGTTGAGGAAGCAAAGGAATTCTAGTCGAGAGTTAATCTTGGAATATTGGTGTGTTCTAGGAAAGCGAGAGTGGAACGCAGCGCGTCAGTTTGATTTAGACCTTTATGGGGTACGAGCTGCGAGTGAGTTATCGCATTTCATTTGGCATCCCTGCGCGTGTTAAACTAATTGATTTTGGCTGAGTTTATAGCAGTTACGTCCGGCGGCTTTGGCTTGATAAAGCGCCTTATCGGCGAGTTCATAAAGTTGTTCGGCTTCAATGGTATCGTGTGATTCTGCCGCCCCTAAACTACAGCTCACCCCAAATTGATTGAAACTACTGTGCTGATTGATTACCGAGACAATCCGTTCACATAACAAGCCTGCCGCATGAATATTGCCTTGGACAATAATGACGAATTCATCACCACCAATCCGGAAGGCTTGATCTGTGTTGCGTATGGTTGCACGAATGATGTCACCAAATTCCTTCAGAATATAGTCACCACATTTATGGCCGAATTTATCATTAAGTTGTTTAAAGTTATCAAGATCGAGCACTATGAGAGCGACTGCTCCTTGTTTTCGATGGGCTCTGGCGGTCGCATTACTGAGACTCTGACTGTAATAATGGCGATTGCCTAAGCCAGTGAGCGAGTCAAACATAGCTTGCATCGACATTTCTTGATATTGCAACGCATTTAATAAAGGTTGCAATAACAGCGGTTCAATATCCTGTAAGTTTGAGGTTTGTGATGGCGTAAATGGCGTCACCAGTTGGTACTGAATCGTTAATGGCATTCCTGCACACATGAGCTGTCGTTTGACGCTGATACCATAACGTTTGCCCCAGCTGAATTTGTGCTCGCCATAGGTTAAGCGCACGCCTTGGATCGGCAAGTGTTGTCCCAGCAGTTTGCCATAGCAGGCAAAGACTGTCCTAGGATCTAAACTGGCATGCAGTTGTTGGATCACTTGCATCAAGTCCAATGGATTATCATTGGGACTATAATGTTCTGTTTGATAGCGATATTCGTCGGGATACAGCTCGGTCGCTAGGCCAAAGTCCATAATCATCACTCCAGCAAATGTTAGTGCGATACATCTCTAACCTAGTCTAAGCAAATACCGTGCCGCAATATTTGTTAATAAAATTTGTCTTTGTTAGTCATTCAGTTAAGCTTAAAACTCAGCGTTAGATTTTTTGACACGTCAGCATTTTGACAGGAGTCATAGCCCCAATGGAACATAGCTTTTTAATCCAAGTATTACTTATGCTCGTGATTGCCATTGTGGCCATTGCTGTGCTGCGCCGTTTGGGCCTACCCGCAATTCTGGCTTATTTACTCACAGGGGTAGTGAGTGGCCCAAGTGGTTTTCATTGGTTTACCCAGCATCAAATGCAATCTGTTGCCGAGCTTGGCGTTGTGCTGCTGATGTTTACCTTAGGCTTAGAGTTCTCTGTGCCGCGGCTGTGGGCCATGCGCCGGACTGTATTTGGCTTAGGCAGTGCGCAGATGGTGATCACAACCTTGTTGACCATGGGCGTGGCCCTATTGTGCGGCTTGAATTGGGTTGAAGCCTTGGTTATCGGTGCTGCCATCGCGTTGTCATCTACTGCTATTGTCCTTAAATTACTCAATGAACAGGGATGGCTGAGGCGCCGCCACGGTGAACTCTCCGTCAGCGTGCTTTTGTTCCAAGATTTAGCGGTTGTGCCGTTGTTGATCCTATTGCCATTATTGGCCAATGGCGGCGAACCTTTGATGGTCGCGGACATCGCCTTTGCCTTGCTTAAAGGCATATTGGCCTTTTTCCTCTTAATGGCGTTTGGTAAGTGGGCGTTGCCGCGGATATTTGATGAGGTTGCGCGTTCTCGTTCCAATGAGCTGTTTGTATTATCGACCTTAGTCGTCGCGCTTGTCACAGGGGCTTTTACTCAGTGGCTAGGATTATCTATGGCGCTGGGGGCATTTATGGCGGGTATGCTGCTGGGAGAAAGCCAGTACCGCCGCCAACTTGAGGCGGATATACGACCGTTTCGCGATCTATTGATGGGACTGTTTTTCATCTCCATTGGCATGATGCTGGACTTTACCTTAGTGATGCGTTTCTGGTGGCAGATACTGCTGATCTTAGTGGCGGTTTTGCTAGGTAAGGCGCTGATCATTCATGGCATTTTAAGATTAGTAGGCGAGCCCTTTCGAATTGCGATGAGTACGGCTATGAGCTTAGCTCAAGTGGGGGAGTTCAGTTTTGTGGTATTGGCTTTAGCGGTCAACTATCAACTTTTAAATAATGAGATCAGTACCATATTAGTCATGGTCGCCGTGCTTTCCATGGCAATAGCTCCTTGGTTAGTTCGTCATAGTGTGGATATTGCTAAGTGGGCGCTGGGGATCCGTCAGGCAAAGCATGTGGATGAAGCTGTGCCATTGATGATGGATGATCATGAGCTGGTGATGATTTTTGGTTACGGCCGAGTAGGGCAAACCATTGCCCGTTTTTTAAAAACTGAAGCTGTACCTTATCTGGTATTGGATCTCGATCCAACGCGCGTCACTGAAGCGCGTCGTGCGGGCGAACCTATTTATTTCGGTGATGTGTGTAAACGGGCAATTTTAAAACAAATGGGCGTTAAACAGGCCAAGATGATCGTTATCACTTTTTGTGAGTTACGTAGTTTAGAAGAAGTCTTACCTTTATGTAAGTTATTGGCACCAGAGGCTAAAATTTTAGTTAGAACCAAAGACGACAGTGATCTAGACTTGCTTAAAAAGGCGGGAGCTAATCAAGTGATCCCTGAGTCTTTAGAGGGGAGCTTGATGTTAGTATCGCAGGTACTACACCAATGTGGTGTGCCATTGGCACGGATCCTAAAACGGCTAGAATCTGAGCGGCGCAATCATTATCAATTTTTACACGGCTTCTTTTCCGGCACAGAAACTGATTTTACTTTAGAGTCATTGCATGCGGTGGCATTACCGCGTGGGGCTGATGCGATTGGTAAAACCGTTGCCGATATCCTGTGGGAAACATTGAAAGTAGAGTTAAGGGCGATTCGTCGCAATGGCGCCGAAGTGGAACATCCTGAGCAGGACTGGGTTTTTCGTGCAGGGGATATCTTACTGATAGTGGGTAAACCACGGCGACTTGAGAAAGCTGAGGCTAAGCTCCTACATGGCTAAAGGCCTGAGGTTCACTCTTTTGAGATGGATGAAAATGCAGATATAAAAATGCCGACATAGTGTCGGCATTTTTGTCTGGAACTTGTTAACTTAAATTAGACAAAGTCTAATTACAGAATAACTACGTTCGCAGCTTGAGGACCTTTTTGGCCTTGTTCGATGTCAAAAGAAACCTTTTGACCTTCAGCAAGAGTTTTAAAGCCTTCTGAAACGATTGCGCGGAAATGAACGAATGCGTCAGCGCCACCATTGTCAGGAGAAATAAAACCAAAACCTTTATCTTCGTTAAACCATTTAACTACACCAGTAGTTTTAGACATGAATGTCTCCAAAATTTTCAAACAAATAATTCGCAATTATGCGGTATGTTAGCCAGAAATAGAATTATTTACATTGATGATAAGTTATGAGTGGAAAGCTTCATGACAGCAAAAAAAATATTACAGGCGTAGCGAAGGTTTTCAAATACATAATATTGCTTATAAATAGGTCTGAATCACAGGCCGGAGTGCAGATTAACATACTCTAGGGGTTTGTATAGTTTTATTTTTAAATACTTCTCATATTGAAACTTCTTTTTTGCTACTTATTGAGTGCGGAATTAGATATAACTCTTAATATTCAAAGCAATAGGTTTTATGTTTGATTGTTATCTAGTGTAAAAGTTTTTTTATGTTTGCCACGACTGACTTGCGATTAACCTTTCAATCCGTTCCATTAGGTTTAAATGCGGCTTGTATGCTTAGGTAAGGATTCTGTCATGATTCGTTACGTTATTGAATTGTTGCTTATTTGTGGTTAATGGTATTCTCGTCATCCAATAAAAACGTGCTTGAGCTATGGATTCAGGGCGATAACTGTAGACCCAATATAATAAGAATGGAGAATGACGTTGAAAACAGTACTGAAACGGATTGGACTCGGCAGCTTAGTCTTAGTGCTGTTATTAGTGGCGCTGGCCGCCCATGAATGGTTTGCGAAAAAACCGTTTTTCTTTCGCGCGTTCTTAGATCGAAGTGTGGTCAAGATGGCTTTCGAAAGCCCTGAGACCTTAACCTCATTGGGTTTCTTAGAATCGGTAGGGATTACAGGCCATAACGCCGAGTTGGATGATGATAGTCCAGAGGCGATGGATAAGACTTTCGCGCAAGTGCGAGATCTGCGTGAAACCTTATTGAGCTATTCCGATGCGGATTTAGATGAAAATCAACGTATCTCCAAGGATATTGCCTTATATCTTGCCGATTTCGCATTGGTCTCTGAGCCGTATCGTTACCATAACTATCCGCTGAATCAGTTGTTTGGTGTGCAAAACGGGTATCCCAGCTTTATGCAGGCGCAGCACCAAGTCCATTCTGTTGGCGATGCTGAAAACTATCTGTCGCGTTTACAAAAGGTGAAACTTAAGTTTGCGCAAACTCTCGAAGGCTTAAAAATCCGTGAAGCTAAAGGGATTATTCCACCTAAGTTTGTGATTGAGCGAGTACTGACCGAGATGAATGATTTTGTCGCGACGCCGATTCAAGACAATATCCTATACAGTTCATTCAAAACCAAATTAGCTGACACGGATATCAGTGCCGATGAACAAGCACGCTTATTGGCCGCCGCCGAAGCGGACATTAAAGGTTACGTGCATCCGGCGTATCAATTATTTATCGACTACCTTACCCAGCTACAAGCCAAAGCTGGGACGGATGATGGTTATTGGGCGCTGCCAAATGGCAACCTTGCCTATGAGCAATTGCTGAAGTTCTTTACGACCACTAATTACACTGCGGACGAAATCCATGCCAAAGGGCTCGCTGAGGTAGATCGCATTCAAAATGAAATCATGACTATCTTAGCCGCTGAAGGTTACGATATAAGCCAAGGTTTCTCGGTCGCGATTGAAGCATTAGCCGCCGATCCTAAGTTTTACTACGAGGATAGCGATGCGGGTAGGGCGCAAATCCTCGTCGATTATCAAGCCATTCTTGATGAAGTGAATGCGGGACTCGGTGATGCCTTCCGTATTCGACCCGAAGCGGGCATGGAAGTGGTGCGTATTCCTGAGTTTAAAGAGAAAACGGCACCGGGAGCCTATTATCAGCAGCCCGCGATTGACGGCAGTCGTCCAGGGCGTTTCTATGCCAATTTATATGACATCAAGGCCACGCCTAAATACGGTATGCGCACTTTAGCCTACCACGAGGGGATCCCTGGGCATCATTTCCAAATTGCAGTGGCGATGGAGTTAGAAGGTATGCCACTTATTCGTAAGATGGCGCCTTTTACGGCGTACATTGAAGGTTGGGCTTTATATAGCGAACGTTTGGCGTGGGAGCTCGGTTTTCAAAAGGATCCCTTTGATAATATCGGTCGTCTGCAGGCTGAGTTGTTCCGCGCTGTGCGTCTAGTGGTGGATACGGGTATTCATCATAGTCGTTGGACTCGCGAGCAAGCGATTGACTATATGAAGAAAAATACTGGCATGTCCGATCGTGATGTCACGGCTGAGATTGAGCGTTATATCGTTATGCCAGGTCAAGCGACGGCTTATAAAGTCGGCATGATGAAAATTCTCGAACTGCGCGAAAAAGCCAAGTTGGCCTTAGGTGATAAGTTCGATCTCAGGGATTTCCACGATGTAGTTCTGAAGAATGGTGCAGTTCCTTTGGATATCTTAGAAACATTAGTCGATCGCTACATTGCTGATAAAAAAAGTGCTGATACAAAAAATGCTGAGGCCAAAGCCACTGACGCTAAAGCGAAAGTTTAGCATTTGGTTGTAACAGTTAACGCTCAGTAATTGATAATAAAGTATTATTTATCAATTGCTTTACTCTTGGTAAAGCTCATACTCTGTCTGCGAATAAGTGTGTTCTCTTAATCTTGCAGGCAGGGTGGGTTTATTGATAGAGGCTATCATTCTGGCTTTCGGCCAAGGCTTTCAATACAATCCCACACAACTTATTGATAAATGTCGCGCGGCAATGGCTTGCTATTGCTCGGAGTTGATATTTTTAGTTTCAAGGTTTTTACATGAATCGCTTGTCCCCCCAAGATCCTATCCAATTGACTCGAACCACTATTGAGTCATTATTCACGCCGCCAACCTTAATGCGTGCCCGTGATTATGTGATGAAGGGACGGGTGTTGAGCGCCAAAGCGAACGCCGATTTTCGTCATATTGAAGGTCGTGTCATGGGGACGGAATCCCAGCCCTATCGGCAGGATATTCGCCTTGTCAGCATGAACCATAAGTTGATCATGAATGGCTTCTGTTCATGTCCCGCCACTGGGCATTGCAAACATATTGCTGCCGTACTTTACAGTTTACTTAGCGATAGAACCGTTGAAGATCAACGTATTGCTCAGTGGTTACATCTGCTAGACGAAAGTGATGATCTCACGGTTTCAAATGTCGATTTACTCTACGACGATCGCGTGCTGTACGTGTTATCTAAAGATGATAACGGTGTCTTTCTTGAGCTAAGAAAAGGCAAGTTGGCGAAGAATGGTGGCTATAACAAAGGCTCGAAAATCGCTTTGTCTGACGTGCAATATTATATGCCCGCTTGGATTGGCGCAGAAGACGTGCTCATCATCAATCTCATCATGTCAACCCGTCGCCATGGTGCCTCGCGTCTGTATCTTAAAGCTCAGTTAGGTGCCATGGCACTGGAAAAAATGCTCGTCACTGGGCGGTGTTTTTGGGAGGAGAGTCGTTTACCGCTCACCCGAGGTGAAGCGAGCAAGCCTGAATTCATTTGGCTAGATAAGGATGCCGAGCATAAACAAATGCAGTTAATGCTGCCCAATAAAGACAATTGGGAGCTTATCCCCTGTGAGCCTCCGACTTATATCGATTTAGATTATTTTAAAGTGGGCGCATTGGACACTGAGATCAGTGTTGAAAAGCTGTTATTACTCAGTCAGATGCCGCCAGTGCCTAGCTCACAGATTGAACTGGTGAGCCACAAACTGATTAAGCATTTTTCGGCGAAAACGGTACCTACGCCTGCTTTGATTGATTTTGTCGAGCTGCAAGTGCCGCTTCAAGTTAGGTTGACCTTAACCTCGCAGGATTTACCTGAGTTTGCTATGGCGCAGCCATTAGTGCTGTTGGAATTTGTCTATCAAGACGTGGTGCTCGGCGGCCAATATCCCGACGAGCCCTTGTCCTTAGTCACTCATCAAGGCAAAACCTATCAAGTCGCGCGTCAACTCGATGCGGAAATGGATGCGATTAATCGTTTGATGGCATTGGAACTGGTGGAGCTGGCGCCTTCTTTTATCCCTAACAGTGGCAGCTATGTCAGTATTTGGGGGTTAGGTTCACTGCCTGAAACGATTGATGCTTGGTTGCACTTTATTCAACAGGAAATCCCGGCGCTAGAGGCTTTAGGTTACCAAGTGCATTTTGCCGACAATTTCAGCTTAAATGTCATTGATACTCCGCTGGCGATTGAGCTGGATGATACACAAGAGGGTTGGTTTTCTCTGTCACTGAATGCTGACATCGATGGTCAAATAGTGCCTATGCTGCCCTTAATTGCCACTTGGCTTAAGCAGTACGGTGAGCCCGCCGATGATGCAGAACTGCTGTTACCCAGCCCAAATGGTGATTGGTTAAAAGTCAAAGCCAGCGTGATTAAGCCGCTGATCAGCATTATTTTAGAACTGTTCGATAGCCACAAAGGCAATAGCGTGTCTTTGCCTAAATACCGTGCCCACCTATTAAATGATTTTGCCGACAGTGATATTCGTCTGCTTAATGGCGAACGGGTACGCAGTTTAGCGACTAAGCTCGAAAATTTTAACGGTGTGTTAGAGGTCGCAGTCCCAGACAACTTAAATGCTGAATTACGTCAGTATCAACAGCAAGGGTTGAATTGGCTCTGTTTCTTAAAGGAATATCAGCTTGGCGGTATTTTGGCCGATGATATGGGGCTGGGTAAAACCATTCAAACCTTGGCTTTTTTACTTAAGCAGCAAGCACTAAAATCCACGGTGGCAAGTTGTTCACCGAGTTTAATTATTTGCCCAACGAGCTTAGTGGGTAATTGGGCGAAAGAAGCCGCGAAATTTGCGCCTTCGTTAAAGCTAGTCGTTATTCATGGTGCTTTACGCAAGCCTTTGCTCGAACGCTTAAATGAGTTTGATATTGTGGTGACGACCTATCCGCTGATCGTGCGCGACAGTGACTATTATCAACGGCAGGTGTTTGAACATATCGTGCTGGATGAAGCGCAGCAGATAAAAAATGCGCAGGCGAAAGTGACTCAAGTGATTAAAGATCTTAAAGCGCCGTTTAGATTGTGCCTGTCGGGTACGCCGCTTGAAAATCACTTAGGTGAACTTAAGTCTTTGATGGATTTTTGTTTGCCCGGATTACTCGGTACTAATGCTTTTTTTAACAAATCCTTTAGGCACAAAATCGAACGTTATGGGGATATGGAACAAGCGCAAATCTTGAGTCAACGGATTGCGCCTTTTGTGCTGCGCCGAACCAAAGATGAAGTGGTCGGTGAATTACCCCTTAAAACCGAAATCTCCCAGAGCTTAGAGTTAGAAAAAGATCAGCGAAATCTCTACGAGAGTATTCGACTGGTGATGGAGAAAAAACTGCGGGATTTATTTGCCACTCAAGGCGTTGGTAGCAGTCATATCGAGTTTCTCGATGCCTTACTTAAGTTACGCCAAGCCTGCTGTGATCCGCGCTTGGTGAAGTTAGAGCAAGCGCAGAAAGTGAAGAATAATGCTAAGTTAGACTGGCTAAAACAGAACTTGCCCGAGATGGTGCAAGAGGGACGTAAGATATTGATTTTCAGCCAGTTCACTAGCATGCTCAGCTTGATTGAAGCTGAGCTGGTGGACTTGGGGCTTGATTACAGTAAGCTCACAGGACAAACTCGCCTGCGCCAAGCGCAGATAGATAAGTTCCAAGAGGGCGATACGCCTGTGTTCTTAATCAGCTTAAAAGCGGGCGGCACTGGGCTCAATCTCACCGCGGCGGATACTGTGATCCACTATGATCCCTGGTGGAATCCGGCGGCGGAAAAACAGGCTACAGATAGAGCCCATCGTATCGGCCAAGATAAGCCAGTGTTTGTTTATAAGCTGATTGCAGAAGGTACAGTAGAAGAAAAAATCCAAGAAATGCAGCAGCATAAGCAAAGTCTGGCGGACAGTATTCTCGAAGGTAAAGGCAAGGGCACATGGCAAGGAAGCGCCGATGAACTGTTATCGCTTTTTAGCTAAATCGTGGCCAGTTTTTCTAAATTGATTGAATCATTTGACTGAGGTGAACCATGCAGTACCAAGTCGACACTCATACCCATACTGTGGCTTCGAGCCATGCTTATAGCACGATTCATGACTACTTAGCGGTGGCAAAGCAGAAGGGGATTCGCCTATTTGCCACCACAGATCATGGGCCTGCGATGGCCGATGCGCCGCATTTTTGGCACTTTGTGAATTTAAGAGTTTTGCCACGTATGGTTGATGGCGTCGGGATTTTGCGGGGTATCGAAGCTAATATCAAAAATATCGACGGCGAGATTGATTTCTTTGGTGATTATTTAAAGCAGCTCGATATTGTGCTCGCAGGATTTCATGAGCCCGTCTATCCTCCGTCAGATAAAGCGACTCACACAGAGGCCATGATTAATGCGATTAAGAGTGGCAAGGTTGATATCATTACTCATCCGGGAAACCCCGCCTACCCGATTGATATTGAAGCCGTTGCCCGCGCCGCTGCCGAATACGGTGTAGCGCTCGAAATTAACAATTCCTCCTTTGAAGTGTCCCGTAAGGGCAGCGAAGCCAATTGCACTGCGATTGCTAAAGCGGCCAAGGAATTTGGCACGATTTTAGTTATGGGCTCTGATTCCCATGTGGCCTTTAGTTTGGGCGGTTTTGCGCGGGCGCAAGCGATTATCGATGAAGTGGCTTATCCGCCATCACGATTACTCAATCGTAGTCCTTCAGCACTCTTAGCCTTTTTAGCCGCCCGTGGCCATGAAACCGTTACCGATTTGATCCCCTTATTCAGTGACGATGAGCCATGCTGTTGATTAGTGATGAAAATAGTGGCAACTAAAGTGACGCCACTTCAATGCGGGGCGGCGAGTGCCACAGATGCTAACATTCCTCAAGTGGTGTTAATCACTGGTGCGAAGAGTCAGCTCGCTCAGGCCTTGCTGAAAGTCGCTGCCGATATTGGTGAGCTAGCCCCAAATACCAGCACAAGTACAAGTACAAGTGCAAACTCAGTCGCACCAATTAAGCTTTATGCGCTAAGTCGCAGTCAGTTAGACATTACCGATGCCGTCAATATTGCAGCAGTGTTTACTCAATATCGACCAAGCTGGGTGATCAATTGTGCGGCCTATAATGCGGTCGATGCTGCTGAGCATGATGCAATCGAAGCCAATCGTGTGAATGCACTCGGCCCTGAGTTATTGGCGCAGCAATGTTGGCTGTCGGGGGCGCGTTTACTGCATGTGTCGAGCGATTATGTGTTTGGTGGTCATGCTGTTTGCGGTATTGCTCATGCAACTGGTGATGCTAGAGACGCTGGCCTTGAACAACATCAAAACCCTGACTTAGCTCCAAATCCAAACCCAAACCAAGTTCATTTACCAAGGTCATTTGTTGAACTCGATGCTCCCGAGCCGTTGTCAGCTTACGGTACGAGTAAGTTGCTCGGTGAGCAGAAGGTATTGGCCATCTTGGGCGAGCGCGCAACGATTGTGCGCACCTCATGGCTCTACGGTCAAGATGGGCATAATTTTGTCCAAACCATGCTGAACTTGATGCGCACTCAACCAAGATTGCAGGTGATAGTCGATCAAATCGGCTGTCCGACGTGGAGTGATGCACTCGCTAAGGTGATTTGGCAATTAGTCATGCAACAGTGCTCGGGCGTATTTCATTACAGCGCTCAAGGCCAATGCAGTTGGTATGAATTTGCCTGTGAAATCCAGCGACAAGCCCTAGCGCTCAATCTGTTAAGTCAACCTGTGGTTATCCAGCCGATTACCAGCGCTCACTATGCTAAACAAGCATTAAATCGCGGCGTGAGTTTGGCAAAAAGACCGAGTTATAGCGTGTTGAATAGTGGTAAATTACGCTCTACTTTGGCTACGAATAATGCACTGTCGATGCCTGAACAGATCGAGTGGCAAGATTGGCGTCAGCAACTGAATTGCATGTTGCGGCGGTTATCTTGACGATAATGAGCGTGACTCACATTTTGCTTTAGGCTGCTTTAATCAGGCGTTAAGTGTTTACGTCGTCTGAGTGATTAACGCTGTCGAAAACAATAAGCCCGCCAATAATCAGATTTAAGCGACGGCTTTAGACTATCAATATGAAAACATAGGCTGTGAATACGAATGCAGCTGGACTTAAGACTCTTCTCAGCGCCAATGGCTTGCCTTAGTATCGTAATCACTTTGTTTATCTGTGGTTTTGTGCGCCGTGGTTTAAGCCGCAAGTCTTAGTCTATTTTGCTTGATGTATGATGAATTTGTTCTAAATTCCCCTTGGATGACAATGGCATAATGCCAAGATATTTAATGCATTAAGGAAGTTTCAGTGACAGACAAGACGACAATAGCGCAGACATTGACCAAACAAGATCTACTGCAAGTGGCCGCGATTGCCAAAGCCGCAGGCGATGCCATTATGACAGTTTATGGTCAAGATGACTTTTCGGTGAGCCATAAGGGGGACGATAGCCCCGTGACGGCGGCTGATTTAGCCGCGCACCACGTGATAGTGGCGGCATTGGCAAAGCAGTTTGTCGGTATTCCTATTATGTCTGAGGAGGCGGCGGATATCGCGTGGGACGTGCGTCGTCAATGGCAAACCTATTGGTTGATTGATCCCTTAGATGGCACTAAGGAATTTATTAAGCGCAATGGCGAGTTTACCGTCAATATTGCGCTTATCCATCAAGGGGTTGCTATCGCAGGTGTAGTATATGCGCCTGTGCTCGATACCTATTATTACGGCGCTAAACATTTAGGTGCATGGCGCCAACAAGCGGGTCAAGATAGCCCCTTATTGGGCGCCAACACGCCACGCGAAATGCCGATGATTGTCGGCAGTCGCTCGCACTTGAGCCCTGGTTTAGCGCAATATTTACAACAGTTTGGTGAGCATGACATCTTAAGCGTAGGGAGTTCGCTTAAGTTTTGTATGTTGGCAGAAGGCAGTGCCGATCTGTACCCCAGACTTGGCCCAACCAGCGAATGGGATACTGCGGCGGCGCAAGCTGTGCTCGAAAGTGCAGGCGGCACAGTTGTCTGTTATGACTCAGGTGAACCATTAACTTATAATCAAAAACCTGACATTTTAAACCCTTACTTTATTGCCACAGCTCCTGGCTGGGTAAAATAACGATTGCCTTTCATCAATCTCACTTGATGAAAGGGCAAGCTAAACACTGGAGTAGTAATTCATGATGCGCATGGGCGTCGATTTAGGCGGAACAAAAATAGAATTAGTCGCACTGAGTGATGAGGGCAATGAGCTATTTCGCAAACGTGTGACGACGCCACGTGACTATCAGGGCACGCTTGCTGCGGTGGTTGATTTAGTTAAGGAAGCGGAAGCGACTCTTGGCGAGAAAGGCACTGTCGGCGTGGGTATTCCTGGTGTGGTATCGCCCTATTCAGGTTTAGTCAAAAATGCTAACTCGACGTGGATCAATGGTCAGCCCCTCGATGTACATTTAGGGGAATTGTTGCAGCGTGAAGTGCGGGTTGCCAATGATGCAAACTGTTTTGCGGTATCAGAGGCAGTCGATGGGGCAGCCGCTGGCGCTTCTGTGGTGTTTGGCGTGATTATTGGTACTGGCTGCGGCGCGGGTGTGGCAATTAACGGCAAAGTTCACGGTGGTGGCAATGGTATCGGCGGTGAATGGGGTCATAATCCTTTGCCTTGGATGACCAAGGAAGAGTTCAATACCACCCGATGTTTCTGTGGCAATCCCGATTGTATCGAGACCTTTATTTCAGGTACTGGCTTTGTGCGTGATTATAATGCGGCTTTGACGGCTGCGGGTACAGTGCGCGCTGCTGCCAAATCAGGTGCCGATATTATGTTGTTAGTCGATGAAGGTGACGCCATTGCGGTTGCTGCATTTGATCGTTATATGGATAGACTCGCTCGTTCACTCGCCCATGTGATCAATATGCTCGATCCCGATGCCATAGTGTTGGGCGGCGGAATGTCGAATGTCGCGGCGATTTACCCAAGATTACCGGCATTGCTGGCCCATTATGTGGTGGGACGTGAGTGTCATACGCCTGTGGTGCAGAATCTATACGGTTGTTCATCGGGAGTGCGCGGTGCCGCTTGGTTGTGGGAAAAGTGATCCATTATTGAGGATATAAACTCCACCAGTGAACTCATTACTCTATGAAATCAACGTCTAGTGATATCAGAGTCTTGTAAACAATAGCCCAGTAAAACGCCGGGCTAGCTTTATGTGCGATGTATTCCCCCCGTATTTTGATGCTATGATTGCGCTCCTTTGGATTGCTTGGCATGGACATCATGTTTTGGGTTAAGAAAGTTGTTTCACAGGGGATGATGCCGATTCCCTTTATCCTATTGTTATTACTGATTTCTTTTCTAGTATGGCGCCGTCGCAGTATGGCGAAATACTTAGTATCCTGCGCTTTTTTTCTCTTACTGTTTTTAAGCAGTCAACTGAGTGTGAATACCTTAGTGCGGCCGTTAGAATCAGCTTACCCGATTAATTCCACGCCCATCGCAGGCGCTTGTTTTGTGATGGTATTAGGTTCAGGGCATGCTGATATAGTAGGAGCGACTGCGGTGCAATCCTTATCAGACGTCGCCCTTACAAGGTTAACTGAAGGAATTCGGCAACTTAAGTTGGGTCAAGAGTGTATGTTGATTGTCAGTGGCGGGGGCGGTGAACTCACTCAATTTTCCCATGCTGAAATGATGGCTAAAGCCGCGGTAGAGCTAGGTGTTGATAAAAGCCGAATTATTCAATTTCCACTGGCGCGCGATACGATAGAAGAAGCGCAATACTTAAAGTGGGAGTTAGGGGAGGAGCCCTTTCGCTTAGTCACATCGGCCACTCATATGCCAAGGGCGATGGCTATTTTCGCCGCTAAAGGCTTACACCCCGATGCTGCCCCAACGGATTTTATTGGCCGAGATGATTTTTGGTGGCGGTTAACTGCCGATAATTTAGTGGCTTCTCAACGGGCGATTCACGAATACATTGGCCGTTTGTGGTTATGGATAAAGGCCGTAAGTTAAAGGTGTGGTTTGCCAAGTTCAGTCTAAAGATAGTGAGTTTTAACAGGAAGATGAACAATGACAATTGAGTCAGAAATAGTATCTGTGCGTCCTTTATCGAAACGAAATGGGTTAACCTTAACTTGGCTGGGAGGCTTAAGTCTGGTGCTGGGTTTGGGACTGTTTCTGACGTGGCCGGCCTTGTTTGCTGTTGGTTTGATGTTTTTTAGTTTGGGCGCTATTTCACTCATTCTCGGTTTAGCCAAGGTGTATGAGCCGGAAACGACTCTAGCACTAGATGACAAGGGGCTGACCTATTTTCATCGCCGCGGCAAAGTGTCTATCGATTGGGATAATATTCAGCGGGTCGATATTCCGCGGGTGACTAATGGTTTAGATACTATAGAGTTATCTTATTTAGGCATTAAACTGAAACATTTAAATCCCATTCTCGATAATATTTCCCTGCGTCTAGCAACAGGATTATTAACTGAACAGCGACCTTTGCTGGTGACAGCCGCCTCTCAAGATGCAGACTTAGCGACTTTAGAAACTTATCTCGGCGCTGAGTTTGGCCCTTTAGTGATAGAAGGGGATCGTTATCGTGGTGTATTGGCTATGTTTGGGCATCGCTGCGTGATGTTAGATACGCGTTTAGGGTATCACTTGTATATTCCCCATGACAGTTTAGATAGGGAACCTAAGGACTTTATTAAGTTACTTAGACAACGTATTGCACAATGTAGCCGCTCAGCTGGTTAAATCTACAATCTCAATTGAAGATCATCAGCAATAAAAAAGGGGACCCTAGGGTCCCCAATGAGTTGCAGAGATTAAAGTTTGGGTTGTGCAGGGGCAACCCAAAGGTACTAGTGTGCTACCTCTGCGTGTACCTTATCTACACCGTAGGTTTTACCTTCAGCATGACAAGTTGCGCAAGATTCTACTGGTAAGTTAGGATCTGTCATTGCGTCAGCTTCAACCACAGCACCGTTGCTTCTAAAGTGAGCGACAGCCGCTGCATCAGAGTGAGCGTGACAGCTACGGCATGATTCAGCTACTGGGCTAATGTAGTTGCTACCCACTTTGATTGAACGTTTCTCAGAGGCTAAACCACCGTCAGCCGCAAACAGTTTTGCATCATCTTTGTGACATGCAGAACATGCAGTTTCTGGTGACGGATAACCGACTAATTCACCATTGGCATCGCGGAAGATCCCTGCGATAACATCAAAGTTACCACTGTGGAAACGGTGGGCGACGGTGAATAAGTCTTTGTTATTGAAAGTGACTTCTGGATTAATGACTTTGCTACCGTCTTCACCTTTAGAAACCACTGTTTTATGGCCTGATGCACCTGTTGTATCGTTGTGACAGTTCATACATTGATCAAAAGTGTAAGTTCCGTGTCTGGTGCCCTTGATATAATCTAAGGTGCCGTGACAGGCGTTACATTTTGCTTCTTCTACGGTAATTCGAGCAGGATCTGTCATTCGAGCTTTAACTACTGCAGAAGCATCTAAGCTATAGAATTTAACAGGAGCAGTGTTACCAATTGGATTTGTTGGGCCAAATTCAAGTCCTGTGGCATTACAGCTACTCACTTTACCTGCTTTGATACAGACGTTGGCTTCTGAACTGACGTAGATAGTACCTACAGCTTGGGCATCGGGAATATCTTTTACGAAGGTTAATACACCATCGGCCAGCGTACCATTTTCAAGCTTAAGAGCGATTGCTGTTGGTTTGACATCTCTCCAAGCGTAAACAGTACCATCAGTGGTTACGTTACCCAGTAATAAGCCGTTAGCCACAAACATACCTGTAGGGTTAGTTGTCGCGTTATACACTTTTAAATCGGTTCCGTTAGGAATTGCAGCGCCATTCATGGTCACATTGGCTTTTAATGTCAATGTTTTCATTCCAGGTGTTGCTGAAGTCGCTACTGCTGCACTGGTAAAGTCAACTTTGAATAGGCTTGCATACTCAGCGCGTTTACCGACACTGTGCACAGCTTCAGGTGTTAAGCTACCGCTGCCATGGCAAGATTTACATTGAGTATCATCAGCTTGGGCTAAACCAAATTCTGAATGGTTTTCGCCAGTGGTGAAGTTCACATTGATATGACAACCCACACAAGCTTGTGCATAAATATTGGTGTTATAACTTGGTGCACCATCATGACAAGATTTACATTCTTTCAAATCAGATGGGAAACCAACTTCACCGAAATATTCTTTTGCTTCGCCACTTAAGCTGTCACTGATGTGATGACCTGCGTGGATCCTATGGATCATGGGAGCAAAATCAAAAACCCAACCTTCGGCCAGTTGTGCGTCACTTGGAACGAGATCAGGGTTATGGCAAGTTACGCAGTTTTTAACATCTTGGTAGTTATGGTGGGCTTCAATCTTCGCGATATGGCTGTCTACTTCACCGTGACAGTTTTTACATGCCGCACTAGATACTGTGTCTTTACCCGATACACCTAATTCATCTGTTGCAGGGATAAAATCAACGGGTACAGACAAAATCTTGTCAGATAGGACAACACCAGTACTATCAGCGATGTTGTAAGCACGTAAAAAGACTCTGTGTACTGCGTTTGGATTATCATTTGGATTAATGATTGGCGCTGCGCCACCATAAGTCCAAGTTGCTGTGTAAGTGCCTGGCGTCGCTGTATCTTCGGTTAAAGTACAAGCGTTTTTAGTTCCGTTCAGGCCGTTTAGAGTACAAGTTAACGAAGTGCCAGCTGCATTTGCCGTGGCATTATTTTGCCACTCAATCGGCGCGCCAGTACCTGAGGTGTTTTCATTTGCTGTTAAAGAATAAATTGCAATTTTATCCAGTCCTTTGAAAGGGACTACTTTGCCTGCATTTTTACCCGTAACAGTAAATTTAACACTGAAGCCTTCACTGCTGGTTACTTTAATGTCAGCAGGACTTAACGTGAATGCCAGATCTGTAATGGATTGAGCTGTCGTTGCGAAGGAACCCGCAGGGGCTCCGGGTGTACCTGGTGTTCCGGGAGTGCCTGGTGTTCCGGGTGTACCTGGTGTGCCAGGTGCCCCATCTTGACCATCGCTTCCGTCCCCGCAGGCGGTAAGACTTAAGGTACTGACGAGAGCCAGTGCCAGTAGAGATTTATTGTAGTTTTTCATCATCGCGTCCCTTTTTCTATCTATAAGACTGCGTGTGCAGTGCCTCTAATATAGGAGGATTCATCTACTTATAAAGTGGTATTTGCAAATTTGTATCTGATATGTGAACGATGATTTAACACCTGCGAATGGTAATTCTAAACTTTGCATTTTGATATTTTAAATAGTGAAATTAAGCTGCTAGCCTATGATGTGTATCACAATTTCAATCTTTAAACTTAGGCCGAAATGATGAATTCATTTTCGGTTAAGCAAAATGAACGATGTTAAGAGAGCCTGAATCTTAAGTCGTTATCTTAAGGTTTTGAGCATAAAAGCAATGGGATAAGAGGGCGAGGATTGGGGGAAGATATGGCATTTTAAAGTGATTTAATTGTGCCTTGGATAAATAGAAGCCATAACCCAGTAAACCCACTTAACATCCATGACGTAAGCTCATGACGTAAGCTAGGTTGATGAACTTAGTGTGTAATCTATTTTTGTATTAGTGTGCTGGTTCGAGTGCGGCAAGTAAGGAGCGCACGACGAGATCACACTGGCTTTGGCTGTAACGCCGATGAATTGCAGGTTTCTCAATCAGATAATAATGTGGCGCCATCATAGTTTCGTGGAGTCTATTAAGCTCTGTGTCGCTAAGGCGCTCGAGATGTAATCCGGGCATATGTTTAACTGTGTGCATATCAATGCTAGAACAAAAAGCCACACTCTTCATGGTTAATAGATGGGCATACCATTCCTCCCTGTCTATCACTTTCTCTACGGTAGGCAATAAGATACCTTGGCGCTGGCAAAATAATTCTAAGGGATCGATTTTACTGTTAAAGCCCTTGAGTTCTTGAAACAGAAACGGATGGCGACAAATTTGCTCTAAGGTAATATTCGTCTCAACGTCCCAAAGTGGGTGTTGCTTGGCTGCAACGATATAAATGCCATTGATTGAGCCAAGTTTGGTGTAACTTAATTCTTTATTTTCAGCACTTTCAAACGTAATCCCAAAATCAAGCGCACCTGCGTGGATCAACTCAGCGCTATTTTCCTGCCATTTATGTAAGCGTATTTGTCCTAGCTTTTGGGCAAGTTCAGGAGTGCTTAACTGAGGCGCTAAAAAGCTTAGCAGGCCATTACAAGCAGCGATATGCAGCGGTAAGTCGGTATTGATGGCCGCATTTTGTATCTGGATTGCAGATTGTTCGAGGTGATAAACCGATTCAGTAAACTGGCAAATAGCAACGTAGAGACTTTCTGCTAAAGGCGTCGGTTTAAGCCCCTGTTGACGACGATAAAATAGTTCATCGTTAAAGGTTAGGCGTAATGCATTGAGGCAGCGGCTTATTTTGGGTGCAGAAACATCTAGCGCTTTGGCCGCGCTATTTGCGTGCCCAGTGTCGAAAATACTTTTAAATACAAGCAAGGTAAAAACATCGAGTTCACAGATCTGTTTTAGTAATAAGTTGCTCATTTTGTATTTTGCCCTGTATGAGTCTTAAATGTTTTTGCGGCGCTATTAGGGGAGTTCTGTGTCCTTGCGATTACCCGAACCACCGCGATCAAATATCATGGATACTAACTGCCAATATTAACATTCAGCATGCGGATTAACTGTGATCCCTCTCGGCAAAATAACAATTATTTAACCATTGTAAAGAGAGGGGGGGGGAGTTAGATGAGTAGGCGCTATGTTTAACGTCGAGCGGAAAGGAATGATTGAGCTAAAAGAGTGAGTCAAAGTCTGCTCGCCTAAGGCGGCGAGCAAACGATAGTGATGCATTTAGGATTAGCGAGATTCTATGACGTCGTTTTGCACGGACGGTAAGTTGAGTGAATCTGCTGTTGGGGTATGGCCTATTGCATGGGAGTAAATGGTTGGTGCATCTTCTTTAATCCGCATCCCGATAAATTGGCCACCCTCAAGGATTTGCATTGAGGTACTTGCCACTTCGCCGTCGACAACACCATTACGTTGGATCACTAAACGCTCACAAATAAGTCTGCCTTTGAAGTGCCCATCGACGATAAATTCATGGCACTTTACTTCACCTTGAATTATACCGCCTTGTTCTATGGTGATATTGGCCTCAGAAAGCAGCTGACCTTGGATATCACCGCCAACAAGCACGTCGCCTGTTAATTCGATATTTCCCGTGAGTTTAGTGCCTCGAGCAATAAAGCTAAAAGAGGTACTTTTTTTAGGCGGGAAAAACAGTTTTTTTACAAACATCATCATAAATTAACTTAATTCGAGAAGGGATTAACTGAGTTCAACAGAGGCGCGATACTAGCTTAAAATCCATGAGAAGCACAGCTCTGCATGTGTTAATGCAATTACAGTGTTTCTATCAAGTTGGTCGTTTTATCTCAATGGCTTTGCTAGGGCAAGGAGCTACGCAGGCACCGCATCCAGTACAAAGATCAAGATCTATTTTGGGGCTCGGAGCCTGACCAATACTGAGCACAAAACTGATGGCTCTTGGTTCGCAGGCATCCTTACAACTTTGGCACCAGATCCCTTGAAAGGTTAAGCAGCTTTCTTGAATATGGGCTTGGTATTGCCAAGGTGCTTGAGTCAAATCGAAAATATTTTCAGGGCAAGCCTTAGCACACAGGGTACAAAATGTGCACTCATTGTCCTTAAAGGAGACTTCAGGAAATCCGCCATCACCTTTGATGATAATGTGAGTTTCACAAACCTCAAGACAGGCGGAACAACGAGTACACACATCGGTAAACTCGATATCATCACGTACCCAAGGCGGCCTTATCGCATTATCTTTACGCCGGCGAAAGAGGCTGCGACGGCTGTGATTAATACTTTGAGTCATGTTGCTCCTCGGGTGGTTAATGATGTAAAGCGATGGTATTTAGAGGGATAAAGAAAAATGGCTTGGGAGATTTCCACAAGCCATTCAAGTTATTAGCCGTTATAACCATTCGGATTGGTTGATTGCCAATGCCAGCTACTGTTGGCCATATCTTCTAGGGTATGAGTCGCTTGCCAGCCAAGATCTTCCCTTGCGTGGGTTGGATCGGCGTAGCAGGCGGCAATATCCCCTGGGCGACGTGGCGCAATTTGGTAGGCAATAGTGTTACCACAGGCTTTTTCAAAGGCCTTAACCATGTCTAATACACTATATCCTTGGCCTGTGCCTAAGTTATAGGTTACTAGACCAGGCTTAGTGGCCAATTTTGCGAGCGCTTTTAAATGGCCATTGGCTAAATCCACGACATGGATATAGTCACGCACGCCAGTACCGTCGTGAGTCGGATAATCATTACCAAACACGCTTAAGGCGGTGCGTTTACCCACGGCAACCTGCGCAATAAAGGGCATTAAGTTGTTAGGGATATCGTTAGGATCTTCGCCGATTAAGCCACTGGCATGGGCGCCAACCGGATTAAAATAGCGCAGACGGGCGATATTCCAGCTCGGATCGGCATTGTGTACATCTGCCAGTATATGTTCAACCATCAACTTAGACTGACCATAAGGGTTTGTTGCCCCTGTGGGAAAGTCTTCGGTGATCGGTAAACTTGCGGGATCACCATACACAGTTGCCGATGAGCTGAATACGAGATTTTTTACCTTAAACTCTGCCATGACTTGGCAAAGGATAAGCGTACCTGTAACGTTATTCTCATAATACTTCAGGGGTTTTGCGACGGATTCTCCCACCGCTTTTAATCCTGCAAAGTGGATAACTGAATCAATAGCATGATCGTTAAACACTTTCTGCAATAACGCTTTATTGAGAATATCGCCTTGATAGAAAGTAACCGATTTACCAGTGATTCGCTCGACTCGGTTTAAGGCTTCTATGCTTGAATTAGACAAGTTGTCCAATACAATCACATCATTACCAGCATTGAGCAGTTCTACTACTGTGTGGGTGCCAATATAGCCAGCACCACCGGTCACTAAAATCGTCATTACTTAATTCCTTTTACAACGGTTTTTAAATAGTGCGCAAAATCTTCACCGATTTCGCTGTGGCGCAGGGCATATTCAACGTTAGCACGCATATAACCTTGCTTGTTACCACAGTCATGGCTCTTACCTTCCATGTAGTAAGCATTTACGGTTTCTTGCTTCATTAACATCGCAATCGCATCCGTTAATTGAATTTCATCGCCTGCGCCCGCAGGGGTTTTAGCCAGTAGCGGCCAAATGCTGGCTGGTAACACATAACGGCCTACAACGGCTAAGTTAGATGGCGCTTCATCCACGGCTGGCTTCTCAACCAGTTCGACTAATGGCTCAGATTCACCCGGTTGTAAATCATGACCATTCACATCAGCAATACCGTATTGGTTGACGACGTTATGTGGCACGCCTTCCACCATGATTTGACCGACTTGGGTTTCATCAAACAGGGCAACCATAGCGGCTAAGTTATCGCTACGAAGGTCACAGCTGGCTTCATCTATGATCACATCCGGTAGCAATACGGCAAATGGTGCATCGCCGACGACAGATTTAGCACACAAAATCGCATGACCTAAGCCTTTAGCTTGAGATTGGCGCACGCTGATCACTGTTACATCTTTAGGACAAATTGATTGTACGGCTTCAAGTAATTGACGTTTAACGCGGCGTTCTAATTGGGCCTCTAATTCGAAACTGGTATCGAAATGGTTTTCGATAGAGTTTTTACTGGCGTGGGTCACGAGTACAATTTCTTTGATCCCAGCCGCGATAGCTTCACTGACTACGTATTGAATCAATGGCTTATCGACAACAGGTAACATTTCCTTTGGAATTGCTTTGGTCGCTGGAAGCATACGAGTGCCTAGGCCTGCGACAGGAATAACGGCTTTACGAATTTGATGTTGTTTCATTGCGAACCTTTTAGGTCAAGGAGATGCGGTTAATGGCCAATATTGTAAATGACCTGCACAGAAAAGCTATTTAGAAACGCTGAAAACTTAGGATATTTAAGTATTTTTACAGCGAAGTCGACGTAAGTTTTAGCAAAGGTAGCACAGTGCATCTAATCCAGCATGGGTGATGTGCACTTGCATGGCGTTTTTAATACCCTTGTAATATTTGCTTTACGTTTACGTCACAGTAGTGGTGCAAGAATAAAGTGTGAGGGAGTTAACAAATTTAAAGGCTTAGATCACTATGGTTCCATGAGCGCTAGCCACTAAGTGAAGACTATGACGAAAGGAACAGAGTACATCGCTCACAGAGCTGATGACACAGGGTTTATCAACTACCCGCAAGAAGAACATGAGATTTGGAGCCAGCTTTATGCCCGTCAAGCGATAAACCTGCCTGGCCGTGCCTGTAAGGAGTATTTGCAAGGGCTAGATGCCTTGGCTATGCCAAAGGATCGTATTCCGCAACTTACTGAAATTGATACTGTATTGCAAGCGACCACCGGCTGGAAAACGGCAGCCGTACCTGCGCTTATTTCCTTCGGCCGTTTCTTTGAACTGCTGGCCAATAAAGAGTTTCCTGTGGCGACATTCATTCGCCGTAAGGAAGAGTTTGATTACCTGCAAGAGCCTGATATTTTTCATGAAATCTTTGGTCATTGCCCTTTGCTCACCAACCCTTCATTTGCTAATTTTTCACATATGTATGGCCAATTAGGTTTACATGCCAGCAAAGAAGAAAGGGTGTTTTTAGCGCGTTTATACTGGTTTACGGTTGAGTTTGGCTTGCTACAGCCTAAAGATGGCCCCTTGTGTATCTATGGTGGCGGTATTTTAAGCTCACCTGGTGAAACTTTATATGCAATGGGAAGTGACGTGCCAGAACGTCAGCCTTTTGATTTATTGAATGTGTTGCGAACCCCATATCGCATCGACATTATGCAGCCGATTTATTATGTGATTGAACACATTGATATACTTGATGAAATTGCCAAAATGGACATCATGAGTTATGTCACTAAGGCACGTCAGTTAGGTTTATTTGCTCCTAAATATCCTCCCAAAGCCAAGGCGAGCTAGTCTCGATTCGATGGATGGTTTTTGATGTGTCATTTGAGTCGCCATCTAATTTAGTCATGTGATTTAAGTAATTAATAAGTAATGAGTAAAGTGCAACTAAATATCCCTATTAATGTTGCCAACAGGAGTATGTATGACTGCGTTATCGAATATGAAATGTGAAGCGTGCCAAGCCGATGCACCAAAAGTGACCGATGAAGAATTGGCAGAACTTATTCGTATGATCCCTGACTGGGGCGTGCAAGTGCGTGACGGCGTAATGCAGCTTGAGCGCGTCTACAAGTTTAAAAACTTTAAACTGGCGATGGCATTCACGAATAAGCTGGCGGATTTAGCGGAAGAAGAATTCCACCATCCAGGCATTTTCACTGAATGGGGCAAAGTGACTGTCTCTTGGTGGTCGCACTCCATTAAGGGGCTACATAAGAATGACTTCATCATGGCCGCCAAGACAGACCAGTTACTAGGTTAATTATTTAATCAATTTAATCAGCATCTTAATGTGTTTTATGATGCTGATTTTTTCTTCCTGTTACAATTCAACTGTAAACTAGGCTTGCCACTTTCAGTTTAACCTTCTAACGTATACGGGCTCTGCTATTTCCCCTCATCGCTGACGTTTTCGTCAAAGGTAACGATTTGCCTAGCAAGCGTTATTTTTGTTGTAAAGCCTAAGGCGAAAAATAGCTCTGCACGGTTTATCCCCAAAATTCAAATCAAAAAAGGGAATATCAGTCATTATGCGCTTGGAAGTCAGCTGTCAGGATCGTGTTGGTTTAGCCAAAGATATCTTAGTCGTGTTAGAGCGTTATGGTATTAATTTAATTGCCATTGATGCCAGTAACCAAGGATTCCTGTACTTACAATTTGCCGAAATCAGTTTTGAAACCTTGAGTGCCTTGATGCCGCAGATCCGCAAAGTGGAAAGCGTCCACGATGTGCGTACGGTGTCATTTATGCCCTCAGAGCAAGAACATTACGCCCTTAAAACCCTGCTCAAAACCTTACCGGACTCCGTTTTTTCTATCGATGCCAAGGCTCGTATCCGTATCGTTAATGAGTCCGCCTTGCTCAATATCGGCATGGGTGAGCACGAAGTGCTTGAAGAGTCGCTTAATCATTGGGTGCAAGGTTTTAACTTCAGCCGTTGGTTGAGTGAAGCACAAGTATTGCCACAAGCGGCGCGAGTACAAATCGGTCCAAACGAATATTTAGCGGAAATGCTGCCGATTTACCTACCCGATGAGGATGAAAAGACCATCTTGGTTGGTGCTGTGGTGTCGCTGAAATCCCCTGCGCGCGTTGGAAAACAGTTTAACGCGCTGCAGAACCAAACCACTGGCTTTGAAAATGTATTAGCCAGCAGTGACAAGATGAAGGAAGTGCTTAAGCAAGCGCGGCGTATGGCCCAGCTCGATGCACCTTTGTTGATCACGGGTGAAACGGGTACTGGCAAAGAATTAATGGCCAGAGCTAGCCATGATGCGGGGATGCGCCGTGAAAAACCTTTTATCGCCATCAACTGCGCCGCTCTACCCGACAGCGCTGCCGAAGAGGAATTATTCGGTTACGTCAGTCAGGGTAAAGTCGTCAAACGAGGCTTTTTTGAAGAAGCTAAGGGGGGCACAGTATTTCTCGATGAAGTGGCGGAAATGTCTAGGGCGGCTCAAGTTAAGCTGCTACGGCTATTGCAAGATGGCACTTTTAGACGCATAGGGGGCGATGAAGAAGTGCGTGCTGATGTGCGAATTATTTGCTCGACCCAGAAAAATTTAGCTGAACTATGCCAAACCGGTGAGTTTAGGGAAGATTTGTATTATCGCATCCATGTGTTGAGTTATTACATCCCGTCTTTACGCGAGCGTAAAGTTGATATCATTCCACTGACGGAAATGTTCCTCGAACATTACAGTCAACAGTTGTCTAGCCCAGTGCGACGGATTTCGGCCCAGTGCCGCGATCATTTGCTCACCTACGCTTGGCCAGGTAACGTACGCCAATTAAAGAACGCGGTATTTAGAGCCGTGTCTATGTGGGATGGCTCGGCCGAGTTGACGGTAGAACAGCTGAAATTGCCGTCATACGCCGAAGGTTTTGGTTACTTTGATAATGAGTTTGAGGGCAATCTGGACGATGCAATGAAGCAGTTTGAAGCGAGTCTGTTGCGTCGATTATATCCGGCCTACCCGAGCACTCGCCAGTTGGCGAAAAAGCTAGGTGTATCACACACAGCTATTGCTAATAAACTGCGTGAATACAAGATAGCCAAGCGCCGTTAGTCAGAGTCTCGTTGGGTTGACACAGTCAATGTAACAGTATCGTTCCACTTAGTTGCCGACTTTTCAGGCATATTGCTTACCGAGATATTGATAAGCGGTAACTAGGTTATAAACGTAATGATTAGTTTACAAAATGTGAAATAATTGACCTAAATGTGATTTTGGTCACGCTATAGGAATCTTGAGCTGCATCGGGTATTTCTACGCGCAACAAATACGTTAAAGCAAGTAACAGAGCATGCCTCGTTGGCGCGGACTGCGTAACGTGTATGCCCTTAATGAGTCAAAAAGTCCGATTTAAATCGCCGAATATAAGCTGAGTGACGTCACGCGTTTTCCAGCACAATAAAATTGTACACCTAGCCGAAGAGCACTGGAGCCAATATGAAACTTGCAAGTTATAACAATGG
This sequence comes from Shewanella sp. SM20, assembly GCF_025654545.1. Classification (NCBI taxonomy): domain Bacteria; kingdom Pseudomonadati; phylum Pseudomonadota; class Gammaproteobacteria; order Alteromonadales; family Shewanellaceae; genus Shewanella; species Shewanella sp. SM20. The sequence continues at coordinate 61,138 of NZ_JAKKRK010000014.1, forward strand.
TCGTCGTGATGGTCAGTTGATGTTAGTCAGCCGCGATCTCACTAAAACGGTTGCCGTTCCTGCCATTGCCCACACTATGCAGCAATTACTCGATGGTTGGGATTTACTGAGACCGCAATTGCAAGAATTGTACGATGCGTTAAATGAAGGCATGTTAGATAACGCGCAAGCGTTCGACGAAGCTAAGTGTTTGTCGCCATTACCGCGTGCTTACCAATGGGCCGATGGTAGCGCTTATGTGAATCACGTTGAGTTAGTCCGTAAAGCCCGTGGCGCAGAAATGCCAGAAACCTTCTGGACAGATCCGTTGTTTTATCAAGGTGGCTCAGACAGCTTTATTGCCCCTAAAGCGGATATCCCATTGGCGAGCGAAGACTGGGGTATCGATTTCGAATCTGAAATTGCGGTTATTACCGATGATGTGCCTATGGGCGTGAGCACTGACAATGCAGCTAAGCACATTAAATTGTTGATGCTAGTTAACGATGTGTCATTGCGTAACTTGATCCCTGGTGAGTTGGCGAAAGGCTTTGGTTTTTTCCAATCTAAACCATCGAGCAGTTTTTCGCCTGTGGCTGTGACACCGGATGAATTGGGTGTCCGTTGGGAAGATTCGAAAGTGCATTTACCGCTGATCACCTATTTAAATGGTGAATTATTTGGTCGTCCGAATGCGGGCGTTGATATGACCTTTAATTTCAGTCAGTTAGTTTCGCATGTTGCAAAAACCCGTCCATTGGGCGCAGGCGCGATTATAGGCTCTGGTACTATTTCTAACTATGACCGTAGTGCAGGTTCGAGCTGTTTAGCGGAAAAACGTATGTTAGAAGTGATTGCCGAAGGCAAAGCCACTACGCCATTTATGCGTTTTGGTGACACGGTGCGCATCGAAATGCTCGATGATAATGATGTAACCATTTTTGGTTCTATCGATCAAAAAGTGGTTGAATACAAAGCCTAAGCCTAAGGCTTTCCCTTAAAGGGCGACACCGACTCAAACTAACGGGGCTTAATTGCCCCGTTTTTATACTGACTTTTATAAGGAAATGAAAATATGAAACTTTACGGTTATTGGCGTTCCAGTGCAGCCTATCGGGTTCGTATTGCCCTTAATCTCAAGGGGATTTCAGCCGAACAGTTTTCAGTGCATCTCGTGCGTGATGGCGGCGAGCAACATAAAGCGGCCTACATTGCACTTAATCCTTTAGAGTTAGTGCCAACCTTAGTGGTGGATGATGAGCAGGATGTGGATGCTTTGTCGCAATCTTTAGCGATTATCGAATATCTTGATGAGATACATCCACAGTCGCCATTATTGCCTGCATCGGCTCTTGAACGTGCCCACGTGCGCGCTATGGCACTTACGGTCGCCTGTGAGATCCATCCATTAAACAACTTGCGGGTATTGCAGTATTTAACGCAAACCTTAGGTGTTGATGACACCGCTAAAAATACTTGGTATCACCATTGGGTCGCAAGTGGTTTTACGGCCTTAGAAACCTTGTTAACACGGCATAGCGGTCGTTATTGCTTTGGGAATGGCGTGACATTAGCCGATCTGTGTTTAGTACCGCAGGTGTATAACGCCCAGCGTTTTAATGTGGATTTAACGCCTTATCCCAATATCATGCGCGTGTGGGCCGAGTGTAATCAGCTTGAAGCCTTCGCCAATGCTGCGCCAGAGCGCCAAGCGGATGCGGTGTAAGGAATTGCGCGGATACGGTTTTTACGAATAGAAAGAATGATGAGGCTTGCTTTGCGAGTCTTATCTCAGCGATGGAGTTTAAATGCTTTTCAGTAAAAAATGTCCGTATTGCAAACGTAAACTCGGCGCTAAGGATGTGCCGATTAAGGAAGGACGCTGCTGCCACTGTGATAAGCCGATACTGTACAAATTCAATATAATAAAATGGATGCTACTGTTCGTGCCTATCTATATTGTTAGCGTTAATCTGCTAGACAAAGATGTACATGGTTTTTGGATTTGTGTTGCGGTGATGGCACCTATTTATAGTTTCGTTTCACTACTCTGTCATGAGGTCGTAAAGTGCCCAGAAATCGATGGCGAAGTGGAGTAAGCCTAATGTCTTTCCCGTGTTTTTATCTGATATTGAAGCGGGCGATACTGTTATGAGTGGTGCTAGGGGTAATGTCATGAGTGTTGCTACGAATAATGTTATGAATGATGCAATGAGTGAAGCAGAGCTAAAGCATCAATTACTCGAATGGATAGCTCAAGACTGCGAGCGGGTGAGGGCGCTTGAACTCGCGCTTCAATGTGCCAAAGTACACTCAATGCCGCAGTGGTGTCTGGCGGCGGGATTTGTCCGTAATTTAGTCTGGGATCGCTTGCACGAATTTGAGTTGAGTCCACTGAACGATATCGATCTGATCTATTTTTGCCCTTTAGATATTAGCCCTGAGCGGGATCTGGCGATTGAAGCCTATCTTCATCAGCTTGCCCCTGAGTTACCTTGGTCGGTTAAGAATCAGGCGCGCATGCATAGTCGCAATCAAGACATGGCTTACACATCTTGTATTGATGCTATGGCACATTGGCCAGAGTTAGAAACTGCGGTTGGGGTGTGTTTAAAATCTCATGTTGAGACAGATACTCAGGTAGATGAAGAGACTGATCATCATTGCACGCATTACGGTATTGAGCTGGTGGTTCCCTTTGGGCTGAACTCCCTGTTTGCCCTCAAATTGAGCGCCAATCCAAAGCGATCATTACCCGTGTTTCATCACAGAGTCGCGACTAAGGGCTGGCTAACTCGCTATCCTTTACTTACGTGTTGTTACTCAAGCTAATCTTCTCACTTTCTTATTCGTTCAGTCTAAAACTGACTTAACCGCCTCACACTATCATTCCATGCAATCTAGTTATCTAACATGATAGGTATCATCCTCAAGCCGTTTTTATTTATCCATTTTCTGTTTTTAGCCTTATTCAACCCGTCTCTATAATTTGAAATTAATGTTCAAATAACCTCTTAGTTAAGTGCTTTTCATTGTTACTAAAATGTTTATGGTGTTGTTGGTCACTACCTCTTGCGGAAGTTATTAGTGATGGCTAATACAATACTTAGCTCACAGAAAACAAAGGGGTATTATCAATAAATGTTTGAATTTCGTGATTCAGCTCCCATGTGTAGTACCTATAAGTGAGTATTGCTCACTCACTTTGATTTGGATCAATAAATCAGCCGCATATCTCTGGCAGTGTAGGCGTCAATTGTTAAGGATGTAATACAAAACAAAAACCTATGTTGTACATATGGAGTATGATGATGAATAAAAACACTGTTTCTACACTGGTCGCTGCCACCCTTTTAGCCGCTGGTTTTTCTGCCTCTGTATCGGCTCACCAAGCGGGTGACATTATCGTTCGTGCGGGTGCTGTGGTTGTTGCGCCAAATGAATCAAGTGATGATGTTGCGGGTAACGGCGAGTTCCAAATCAGCAATAACACTCAAGTGGGTTTAAACTTTGGCTACATGCTGACAGATAACTTTGGGGTTGAGTTATTAGCTGCCACACCTTTTAGCCACGATGTTTCTTTGGCTGGCGTAGGTAAGATTGCTGAAACTAAACATTTACCACCCACTTTAGTGGCGCAGTACTACTTTGGTGATGCGCAATCTAAATTACGTCCATACGTGGGTGTCGGTGTTAACTATACTAATTTCTTCGACAATGAGTTCACCAACGATTTAAATGGTGCGTTAACTGACTTGAGCATGAGCACTTCGTGGGGCTTAGCGGCACAAGCAGGTGTTGACTATCAGGTTAACAAAAACTGGTTAGTGAACGCTTCAGTGTGGTACGCACAAATTAGCAGTGACGTGAAGTTTAAATTAGCGGGCGACACTGTGGTTATCGACACTGATATCAACCCATGGGTTTATATGGTCAGCGTGGGTTACACTTTCTAATCCACTGATTAGATAAGCGTAAAAAAGGAGCCTTAGGCTCCTTTTTCGTTTCTGCCCTTTTTATCGCGCCATGTTCTGTTCCACTTAGGCTAAGCCGATTTAGCGCTTTGGCTTTTTAGCTTTCCAGTGGCGAGTGTTATAGATAAATTCGGGTAATAACACAGTAAGCCAAGCGACGAGGCGCCAGCGTTTGGTCACATAGACGCGGCGTTTGCCTTGTTTCATAGCCTTGATGATTTGCGCTGCGACTTGTTGCAATGGTGCAAGCCACATCGCACTTTGCTGCATAGCGGCTTTATCGAGCAAACCAAGTTGGATATCGGTAATCGTAATCGGTAACTTAAGGCGCTGAGCATGCATACTTAAGCCCTCAAGGTAATTTTGCCCAAAGGCTTTTGAGGCGTGATAGGCTACACTCGGCCCGCCGCGCAGGCCCGCAATCGAGTTGATTGCCGCCAGTTGTCCATAACCTTGCTCGCGAAATAGTCTAAATGCCGTATTGCAGATGGCAGCAAAACCTCGCACATTGACATCGATAATGTCTTGCTCCGGTAGCCAAGGCAACTCGGGGTCATAGCTATTGAGGCCTGTATTGACTAAGACTAAGTGCGCGCCGCCAAGACTTTGCCAGACTGATTCAAGTTGGTTGATGATGGCTTGAGGTTGTTCAATTTGAAGTGCAAAAACTTGTACTTTTGTTGGCAAGGATAAGGCAAAATCGCGCAGTGATTCTGGATCTTGGGCGAATAAGACTAATTCAACCTGTTGATCTGCCAATTGCTTTGCAAGTTCACGACTTAATTGTGAGCTAGCTCCCACAATGATTGCAGTTGCTTGGGTCATAGATTTTTCGGCAACGAAATGGTGGCTTATGATAGAAAGTTATGTTCACCAAGACAAGATTTATAGCTTGGGCGTATGGACATCTAGAAGTCTTTATGTATGATTAGGAGAAAAAAAATGAACAAATGGTTGCGTTTAAGCGCGTTGAGATTAACAGCCTTAGCATTAATGGCCGTAATGGGGGTGTTATCGGGTTGTGCGACACCGAATGCTATAGTTGAGATAAAAGGCGAGACCTTATATCGCGAACGGATAGCCTTACCTGCCGATGCTAAGGTCATAGTGCAGCTGCTTGATGTCTCAAAAATGGATGTGCCAGCCATAGTGATGGCGGAGCGCGTGCAACAAGGTGCTGCGACACCCGCGCCATTCAGTTTTGCGATTGGTAGCGATCAGTTCCAACCCGGTCACACTTATGCCATAGGTGCCCGGATTATGTTGGGTGATAAGTTATTGTTTATTAATACTCAAGCCTATCATATTGATCTCAATTCCACTGAGCCAATGACGATACTGCTAGAGAAAGTCGGTGGCTAGTTAGCTTGCTCAGAAGTGAGCTGACATACGCGCCGAATCCGTTAGTATTTACGAACAGAAGAGGCGCGGTATGCCGGTTAGAATTCCAGATCATCTGCCCGCAGCAGGGGTGTTAGAGTCAGAAAATATTTTCGTTATGTCCGAGACGCGGGCGGCGAATCAAGATATCAGGCCAATGAAGGTGCTGATTTTGAACTTGATGCCGAACAAAATTGAGACAGAAACCCAGTTACTGCGCTTACTGGGCAACACGCCTTTACAAGTCGATGTGGATTTACTGCGCATTCACGACAAAGAGTCCAAGCATACTTCCATCGACCACATGAATACTTTTTACCGTGATTTTGAAGCTGTGCGCCATAAAAATTACGACGGTCTTATCATCACAGGCGCGCCGCTTGGGCAAATCGATTTCGAAGATGTGGTTTATTGGGATCATATCCGTGAAATCATCGACTGGTCCCAAGAGCATGTCACCTCAGTGTTGTTTTTATGCTGGGCAGCCCATGCGGGCTTGTATCATCTCTATGGTTTAAATCGAAAAATATTGCAACAGAAGCGTTCTGGCGTATTTGTACATAGGCGCACTTGTCAGCATTTCCCACTACTACGTGGTTTTGATGATGAGTTCTTTGCACCCCATTCGCGTTTTGCCGAGATGGATGTGGAAGAAATTAGGCAACACCCGCAGTTGCAAGTGTTAGCGCAGTCCGATGAAGCCGGGGCCTATTTGGTATTAAGTCGCAATAACCGTAACTTGTTTGTAATGGGGCACCCTGAATATCAAAAATCGACCTTAAACGATGAATACCATAGGGATTTAGCCCAAGGCTTAACGCCAAATGTGCCACAAAACTATTATCGAAATAATAATCCAGAAGCCGAAGCCATTGCCCGCTGGCACAGCCACGGTAGTTTGTTGGTCAGTAATTGGCTCAATTATTACGTTTACCAGTTAACGCCTTATGACTTAAGTGATATGACGGCGATGACACCGTGGGAATCGCGCTAAGGTTTTTTTTAGCCTTTTATGGTGATGTGGTCACATGGATGTGACCTAAGCTGATACCCAAAAGCCCTTAATTTATCTCTCCCTTAGATGCTGTTGTCCACGCTTGACTGTGCTTAATCCCTGCCTCGCTGTAAATCCTTACTGACAATTTTCACCCGATAAAATCGACACATTAGACCAAGGAATACTTGCTTTACGTTCGCGTAAACGTCAGAGTGGTTTTATTGTCGATTTTATTAAACGTCCCAAGGCTAGCACTAGGCCTTGTGGTCAATTTGGGTTGGAGCCTGCATGAGTACTGAACCGTTAAATCAAGATATCGTTATTGTTGCCGCTAAACGCACCCCTATGGGTGGTTTTCAAGGCAGTTTGTCATCTGTTGCATCACCGACTTTAGCTGCGACAGCCATTAAGGGCTTGTTGGCGGAGACTCAATTAGCGGGTGAACATGTCGATGAAGTCTTGATGGGCTGCGTATTACCCGCAGGTTTAGGCCAAGCGCCTGCACGTCAAGCCACTTTAGGTGCGGGATTACCCTTATCCGTTGGTGCGACCACAGTGAACAAAGTCTGTGGCTCAGGCATGAAGACGGTAATGTTAGCCCACGATTTGATTAAAGCGGGCAGTGCAAAAGTGGTGATCGCAGGCGGCATGGAAAGCATGAGCCAAGCGCCGTATTTACTCGATAAAGCCCGCGGCGGCATGCGCATGGGCCATGGCAAAGTGTTAGACCATATGTTTTTAGATGGCCTTGAAGATGCCTACACGGGTGGCGCCATGGGGACGTTCGCCCAGAAAACAGCCGATGAATTTGGTATCACCCGCGAGCAGATGGACGCTTTTGCCCTAAGCTCGCTCGAAAAAGCCAATGCCGCGATTAACTCGGGCGCCTTTAAAGCCGAAATCACCCCAGTCACTGTCAGTGATCGTCGCGGTGATGTGACTATCGATACCGACGAGCAACCCGGTAATGCCCGCCCTGAAAAAATTCCTACGCTGCGTCCAGCCTTTACCAAAGATGGCACTATCACAGCGGCAAACTCTAGCTCGATTTCCGATGGCGCAGCGGCATTAATGCTGACCTCTCGCGGCGAAGCTGAGCGTTTAGGCTTAACTGTATTAGCCACTATTAAAGGCCATACGACTCACGCCCAAGAGCCTTCACTCTTTACCACTGCACCGGTTGGCGCTATGGCGAAATTGCTGGCTAATGTGGGTTGGTCAACGGATGAGGTGGATTTATTTGAAATCAACGAAGCCTTCGCCATGGTGACTATGCTTGCCGTGTCTGAACTCGGTTTAGATATTGCTAAGGTTAACGTCAATGGCGGCGCCTGCGCCTTAGGTCATCCGATTGGTTGCTCGGGTTCACGTTTACTGGTGACCTTAATTCATGCATTAAAAGCCCGCGGCCTTAAGCGCGGTGTTGCCTCGCTGTGTATCGGCGGTGGAGAAGCGACGGCGATGGCCATCGAGGTTTAATCGCAACAGTTTAGTTAAATCAACAAGACGGGGCTGGCAAGGGCAATCACTTCCCTTGAGGATAATCATAATATCGCACCGCCAGCCCATCACTCTACAAGGAAAGGATTGCAACATGACCACACAAGTAAAGCATTACATTGACGGCGAGTTTATCCAAGGTACGGGCACATCACAGATTATTGTCACCAATCCCGCGAATAACTCGCCGATTGCTGTGATTAATGCTGCCACTAGCGAAGAAGTTCACGCTGCGATTGCTAGCGCCAAAGCGGCCTTTAAAACCTGGAAAGAAGTGCCAGTGTCTGAACGCGCGCGCGTCATGTTGCGTTATCAACATCTGCTAAAAGAACATCACGACGAACTGGCGACCATTCTTGCAAAGGAAACCGGTAAAACCTTTGAAGATGCCAAGGGCGATGTATGGCGCGGTATCGAAGTCGCTGAACATGCTTGTAACGTAGCGTCATTATTGATGGGTGAAACCGTCGAGAACGTCGCGCGTTCAATTGACACTTACAGCTACACTCAACCGCTCGGTGTGTGTGCCGGTATTACGCCATTTAACTTCCCTGCGATGATCCCGTTATGGATGTTCCCATTGTCGATTGCCTGCGGTAACACTTTCATTTTAAAGCCTTCTGAACAAGACCCTATGACGCCGCAGCGCCTGGTTGAGCTGTTTGTTGAGGCGGGCGCACCTAAAGGCGTATTGCAATTAGTGCACGGTGATAAAACAGCCGTAGATATCCTGCTGGCAGACCCTGCGATTAAAGCCATTTCCTTTGTCGGTTCTGTGGCTGTGGGTCAATATATTTATAAAACAGGTACCGATAACTTAAAACGCGTGCAAGCCTTTGCGGGCGCGAAAAACCATTGCGTGATTATGCCTGATGCAAACAAACAGCAAGTGATCAACAACTTAGTCGGCGCTTCTGTGGGCGCGGCGGGTCAGCGTTGTATGGCGATTTCGGTTGCCGTGTTTGTGGGTGCCGCTAAAGAGTGGATCCCAGAATTAAAAGAAGCCTTAGCCAAAGTTCGCCCAGGTTTATGGGACGATAAAGAAGCGGGTTATGGTCCGGTTATCAGCCCAGCCGCTAAGGCGCGGGTGCTTAAACTTATCGCCCAAGGTAAAGCCGAAGGCGCCGAGTGTTTACTCGATGGCAGCGATTTTACCGTGGAAGGTTATGAATCCGGTAATTGGATTGGCCCAACCATGTTCGATAAAGTTACTACTGATATGAGCATTTACAAGGAAGAAATCTTTGGCCCTGTACTGTGTTGTATGGAATCAGACTCCTTAGACGCAGCCATCGAATTAGTTAACGCCAGCCCTTATGGCAACGGCACGTCTATCTTTACCGCTAGCGGTGCTGCTGCCCGTAAATATCAACATGAAATCGAAGTCGGCCAAGTGGGGATTAACGTGCCGATTCCTGTGCCATTACCTTTCTTCTCATTTACCGGTTGGAAGGGCAGTTTCTACGGCGATCAACATGCTTATGGTAAGCAAGCGGTGCGTTTCTATACCGAGACCAAGACCATCACTTCCCGCTGGTTTGAGTCTGATATTGTCGTAGCTTCAACGCCAAATATGAGCATTAACCTACGCTAAGCTCGGTTATAAACCGCGGCGTCTTTATGGCGCCCAATTTATTAAATAAAAAGTGACCATAGAGTCATAGGAGAGCCCAATGGATTTTAATTTCAACGATGACCAACGTCAGTTTGCCGATCTTGCGCGCCAGTTTGCCGCGGAAGAATTAACCCCGTTCGCCGCCAAGTGGGATGAAGAACATCATTTCCCCAAAGACGTGATCCAAAAAGCCGGCGAGCTGGGTTTTTGCTCACTCTATTCGCCAGAATCTGAAGGCGGCATGGGCCTATCGCGCCTCGATGCCTCGATTATTTTTGAAGAACTTGCCAAGGGCTGCACTGCAACCACAGCCATGCTGACCATTCACAATATGGCGACTTGGATGGTGACGACTTGGGGCACTGAAACCCTGCGTCAGACTTGGTCCGAGCCGTTAACCACTGGGCAGATGTTAGCGTCATACTGTTTGACTGAGCCGGGCGCGGGTTCGGACGCTGCATCTTTGCAAACTAAAGCGGTGCGTGACGGTGATGAATATGTGATTTCAGGCTCGAAAATGTTTATCTCGGGGGCGGGCGCCACTGAGCTTTTAGTCGTGATGTGCCGTACAGGTCAAGCTGGGCCTAAGGGAATTTCGGCCATTGCCATTCCGGCGGATGCCGCTGGTGTTATCTACGGTAAAGCCGAAGATAAAATGGGCTGGAATGCACAGCCGACCCGTCAAATCACCTTTGAAAACGTGCGCGTGCCAGTAGCGAATTTGCTCGGTGAAGAAGGCCAAGGTTTTGCGTTCGCGATGAAAGGCTTAGACGGCGGTCGCATCAATATCGCTACCTGTTCTGTGGGTACGGCGCAGTCGGCTTTAGAGCGCGCAACTCAATATATGAATGAGCGTCAGCAATTTGGTAAACCTTTAGCGGCTTTCCAAGCGCTGCAATTTAAACTTGCCGATATGGCGACAGAATTAGTCGCAGCCCGCCAAATGGTGCGTCTTGCGGCATTTAAACTCGATAGTGGCGATCCTGAAGCCACGGCTTATTGCGCTATGGCGAAACGCTTTGCCACCGATGTGGGTTTTCAAGTCTGCGATGCGGCGCTGCAAATTCATGGTGGATATGGTTATATAAGGGAGTACCCGCTGGAACGTCATTTCCGTGATGTGCGTGTACACCAGATTTTAGAAGGCACTAACGAAATTATGCGCTTAATTATCGCCCGTCGTTTACTCGATGAAAATGCAGGACAAATCCTGTAATTCAACTCGCAATATGCGTGACTTACAGGTCGGCGATAACTGAAAAGGAGTCTATAAAGATGGAATATTTAGTTGAACGTATCGAAGGCCACACGGCGATTCTGACCATGAACAATCCGCCAGCCAATACTTGGACCGCCGAGAGTTTGCAGGCGCTTAAAGCCAAAGTGCTTGAGCTAAATGCCAATAAAGAGATTTACGCCTTAGTGTTAACGGGCCAAGGGCAAAAGTTCTTCTCCGCTGGCGCCGATTTAAAACTGTTTAGCGATGGTGACAAAGGCAATGCGGCAACGATGGCAAAGCATTTTGGTGAAGCCTTTGAAACCTTAAGCCAATTCCGCGGTGTGTCGATTGCCGCGATTAATGGCTATGCCATGGGCGGCGGCTTAGAAGTCGCGTTGGCCTGCGATATTCGTATCGCCGAAATTCAAGCTGTAATGGCATTACCCGAAGCGACGGTCGGTTTATTACCCTGTGCGGGTGGCACTCAAAATCTGACCGCATTAGTAGGTGAAGGGTGGGCTAAACGGATGATTTTATGCGGCGAGCGTATCGATGCGACCCAAGCATTGAATCTACGTTTAGTGGAAGAAGTGGTCGACACTGGCGAAGCGCTTAATGCGGCAATCGCCTTAGCCGTCAAAGTGGCGAATCAAAGCCCAAGCAGCGTCACAGCGTGCAAGACACTTATTCAAGCGGGGCGCACTATGGCGCGTAGCCAAGCGCTACCGATTGAGCGTGAGTTATTTGTCGGATTATTTGATACTGAAGATCAGGCCGAAGGTGTGAATGCGTTTTTAGGGAAACGTAAAGCTGAGTGGAGAAACCGCTAATGACGAATGTAGTAGATAATGACGTGGTCGAGCATGTCGCAAATCAGGTCACGACCACACAAAATGTGGTGTTTCAAACCTTAGCCACTGCTTCTGGCAAATTGGTTGGTGTGGTCACACTCAATGTGGAAAAAGCCCTCAACGCCTTAGATTTAGGCATGGTACGCGCTATGACGGCGCAGCTTAATCTGTGGAAGAAAGATCCCCTTATCGCTTGCATCGTATTAGATGGCAGCGGTGAGAAGGCATTTTGTGCTGGTGGTGATGTGCGCGCTTTATACCATGCTTCCATTGCCGCTAATGGGCAAGTGACTGAGGAAGCAAAGGTTTTCTTCGAAGAGGAATATCGCCTCGATTATCTACTGCATACCTTTGGCAAACCTGTGTTGGTGTGGGGCGATGGCATTGTCATGGGCGGTGGCCTCGGTTTGATGGCGGGCGCGAGCCACAGAGTCGTTACCGAAACCTCGCGTATCGCTATGCCAGAGGTGACTATCGGCCTATATCCCGATGTGGGCGGCAGTTATTTCCTTAATCGTATGCAGGGCAAGATGGGATTGTTTTTGGGATTGACCGCCTATCAACTCAATGCCGCCGATGCCTGTTATGTGGGCCTTGCGGATCATTACCTGAACCGCGACGACAAAGAGCTGATGTTTGATGCCATGGCAACCTTAGATTGGAGCGATACGCCAGCACTTAATCATCAACGTTTAGATAGCATGATCAACGAGCTGTCTAATCAAGTGGATATTCCGAAGGGCGACAGTGTATTAGCCGAAAGCCAAGACATAATTGATAGGCTTATGGCGGGCAGTCTGCAGGATATTGCTGCACGCATGTCAACTCTGGTATCGGAAGAAAAGTGGTTAATGAAAGCGCGGGACACCTTCCTTGCGGGTAGCCCTATCAGCTGGCACTTGGTCTATATCCAAGGGCAGTTAGGGACTAAGCTTAGCTTAGCTCAATGTTTCAAATGGGAGTTAACCGCAAGTGTTAACGTGTGTGCCCACGGTGATTTCTGCGAAGGCGTTCGTGCACTCTTGATTGATAAAGACAAGAAACCTCAATGGCGTTTTAAGGATGTTAACTCAGTACCCACAGCGGTACTTGAGCAAATATTGGCTTCCCCATGGGGCGAGGCGCATCCCTTTAACCAACTGAGTTAAGCGTTTAAGGGCCGAGTTGGCTAAGCGCTGTGTTTATCGGCTTAGCTAAGCTCGCTTTACTCTGTGATAATGACAGCATAATCAATGGGCTAGCATTATCACAACACTAAAAAGAACAACACAGGAGTGATGGCATGAGTACAGTAGCCTTTATCGGTTTAGGTAATATGGGCGGCCCAATGGCGGCCAATTTATTAAAAGCAGGCATGACGGTTCGCGTCTTTGATTTAGTCCCCGAGGCTATGCAGCAATTGGCCGAAAAAGGCGCCTTAGTATCAAGTACAGCCTGCGGCGCTGCAGCGGGCGCAAGTGTGGTGATTACTATGCTGCCTGCGGGCAAGCATGTAAAAAACTTATATTTAGGCAATGGAACAGACAAAGGCCTGCTTGAAGTGGTTGCGGGTGATACTTTACTGATCGATTGCTCGACCATCGATGCGCAAAGCGCACAACTCGTGGCAGCCGAAGCGGCTAAAAGCGGCATCGAATTTATGGATGCACCAGTTTCTGGCGGCACTGCAGGCGCGGCAGCGGGAACTTTAACTTTTATTTGTGGTGGCTCGGATAACGCTTTTGAATGTGCGCAGCCCGTACTTAAGGCTATGGGTGTGAATATCTTCCACGCAGGCGGTCCAGGTGCGGGGCAAGTCGCGAAAATCTGCAATAACATGCTGTTATCTGTGTTGATGGTCGGTACTTCTGAAGCCCTGCAAATGGGGATTGACCACGGTCTCGATCCCAAAGTGCTATCCGACATTATGAAGGTCAGCAGTGGCGGAAACTGGACGCTAGAGAAGTACAATCCCTGCCCAGGCGTGATGGAAACAGTGCCTTCTTCTAAGGGCTATCAGGGTGGCTTTATGGTAGATTTGATGGTCAAAGATCTCGGTCTGTCACAAGAAGCTGCATTATTGAGCAACTCTAGCACGCCAATGGGCGCTTTAGCCCGCAGCTTGTATGTCAATCATGCAAGACAAGGCAATGGCCGCCGAGATTTTTCCAGTATATTTGAACAATTTGCACCACTTAAAAAATAGACACAGATAACAAGGGATCACCAGATGGATTTAAAAGATAAGGTTGTCGTCATTACTGGCGGCGCGGGTGGCTTAGGCTTAGCAATGGCGCAAAATTTTGCGCAGGCGGGTGCTAAGATAGCGCTTATCGATGTGGACCAAGAAAAACTCGAGCGAGCCTGCGCTGAGCTTGGATCGGACACTGAAGTCCAAGGTTATGCCTTAGACATTACCGACGAAGAAGACGTCGTCGCGGGTTTTGCCTATATTCTCGAAGATTTTGGTCAAGTGAACGTGTTAGTGAACAACGCCGGTATTCTGCGTGATGGCATGTTAGTCAAAGCCAAAGACGGCAAAGTCACTGATCGTATGTCTTACGAGCAATTCCAATCGGTGATCAATGTGAACCTGACCGGCAGTTTCCTCTGTGGCCGTGAGGCCGCTGCTGCCATGATTGAATCGGGTCAAGCGGGGGTGATAGTTAACATCTCTAGCCTTGCTAAAGCGGGTAATATGGGTCAATCAAATTACGCGGCCTCAAAAGCGGGTGTTGCGGCTATGTCCGTCGGCTGGGCGAAGGAGTTAGCGCGCTACAATATCCGTAGTGCAGCCGTAGCACCAGGTGTGATTGCGACCGAGATGACGGCGGCAATGAAGCCAGAAGCGTTGGAGCGTTTAGAGAAACTCGTGCCTGTTGGCCGCTTAGGTCATGCCGACGAGATAGCTTCTACCGTACGTTTTATTATTGAAAACGATTATGTTAACGGTCGTGTGTTTGAAATCGATGGTGGTATTCGTCTTTAGAGCGATATCTTATTGATTTGCATAAAAACCGAGCTTAGGCTCGGTTTTTTTATAGGGTAAATAAAGATAATGGTTCTTCTGCTCTAGCTTTCGGATTTATTTAGATTTCACTGTTGGAGTTGACATTTAGTTGTTAACCTTCAACAATCGCTCTCCCGTTTTTTTACATAACTTTACAAACATGTTGATCACATGTAATGGAGCTTGAAATCCGGATGTCTTGGCAGGAAAAAGCCCACTGGCTTGAGAAAATCACTAAGCGCATGATGTTGATCGTGGGTATCTTAGGGTTGGTTGTGATTTATTGCGGTTTCTTTTTTCTGCTCTTTAGTGGCCGTTCTGTGGCCGTGATCCCATGGTTTTTTCTTATCTCACCTTGGGTGTGTATTTATTTTGGTTTAACGCAAGTACAACAAGTGCAAGTGGTAAATTGGTTCTTAAAAAAATTTAAAAAATAACTAATTTACACATAACTCATTTCTGCAAGTTCATATTTTGTTTCGGTTTGTGCAGTTGGCAAACATTGGGGAGAAACAATGAAGCTACATGGATATTTATGGATGCTGGGGGGCTTATTTTGTTTAGGTGCTTGCGAGCGCTCGAACAAAGAGATGCCGCATCTTAGTGATAATGGCGCACGCATAGTTGCGCCCTATGGTAGTTGGCAGTCTCCGCTATCGGCGACTGAAGTTTTTGAGCAGGCCGATACTGTGGCTGAGTTGCAAAGTGTTGATGGTGCTATTTATTTCTCTGAGTCTGATGGTGAAAAACAAGGCCAAGTCGGCATTAAACGCCTCGATCAACGGGGAAAAATTACCGACATAGTGCCGCCTGCGTTTAATGTTAAATCCGCCGTTCATGAATACGGTGGTGCCGCTTTTTTGGGGATTGGTCAGAGTCTGTTTGCCACTAAGGCACAGGACCAACTGTTTTATCGTTTTGCCCCTAATCAACCCCCTTTGCCTTTAACGCCAAATGGTACTCGCCATGCAGATTGTATTGCTTACCCCAAAGGGTCGAGGATTATCTGTGTGCGCGAAGATCATCGTCAAGCGGGTGAGCCTAAGGCGAGTCTTGTTACCATTAATCTTAATTTTGCAGGTGAAGGCGATACCTTTGTTTCGGGCCATGACTTTATTTCTTCGCCAGCCATCTCGCCCGATAACAGCCAACTGGCGTGGATCACGTGGGAACATCCCTATATGCCATGGGATAATAGCGTGCTCTGGCTTGGGGATCTGGACCGTAAAGGGCAATTACACAATATTCGTAAGGTAAACACGCCCGCAGATTCTTCGGTGTCGCAGCCGTTATTTAGCCCCGATGGACAATTGTATGTCGTATCGGATATCAGTAACTGGTGGAATATCTATCGAGTCACGGCACAAAATACCTTAGACCCAGTGCTAAAGAAAAAGGCCGAGTTTGCGGTGGCTGATTGGTATTTAGGCAATCATAACTATGCCTTTGAATCCGAAAAAACGATTATTGCCAGTTATATGCTTGGTAGTCAGGCCGTTTTAATTCGACTGCATCTAGATTCAGGCCTGACCGAATCTTTGGCCGTCGACTTTGGTGAAATCACCCAAGTGATCCGAGGGGAAGATGCTGTTTATTTTGTCGGCGCTAAGGCGACGCCAGAGAAGGGCATTTATAAAGTGATCGGTCGTGGTACTGAGTTGGTGTATACCCCTAACTTACCAAAACTTAATCCCAACTATATCTCCCGTGCTAAAAATATTACTTTTAAAACAGGTGCTAACCAGCAAGCTTACGGTTATTTTTATGGTCCGGTTAACCCCAACTATACTGCGCCTAATGATACCCGTCCGCCCTTGATTGTAATGTTACACGGCGGTCCTACGGCGCGGGCGAGTCTGGCTTATCGCAGTGATATTCAATTTTGGACCAGCCGAGGCTTTGCGGTTCTCGATGTTAATTTCCGTGGCAGCAGTGGTTTTGGCCGTGCTTATCGTCAAAGTATCTACGGAAAATGGGGCCAAGTTGATGTGGAGGATGCGGTCAATGCGGCCCGTTATTTAGTCGATAAGGGCTGGGTTGATGGACAAAAGCTGGCGATTCGAGGTGTCAGCGCTGGTGGGTTAACTGTGATGTCGTCATTGGCATTTTATGATGTATTTCAAGCGGGGGTGAGCTATGCGGGGATCAGTGACTTTGAACAGCTCGCCAAGAGTACCCATAAATTCGAGACTGGCTACTTAGATCTGCTC
Source organism: Shewanella sp. SM20 (assembly GCF_025654545.1). Taxonomy (NCBI): domain Bacteria; kingdom Pseudomonadati; phylum Pseudomonadota; class Gammaproteobacteria; order Alteromonadales; family Shewanellaceae; genus Shewanella; species Shewanella sp. SM20. The sequence continues at coordinate 77,852 of NZ_JAKKRK010000014.1, forward strand.
ATCGGCCCCTATGGTGAAAATCAAGCCCGCTATAGGGAGCTGTCGCCCCTGCATCACCTTGAAGGATTGAATGAGCCTTTACTAATTTTTCAAGGATTACGTGACCAAATCGTGCCACCACAGCAGTCGCGGCAGATTTATGAGGCGTTGAAAGTGAGAGGCGTACCCACGGCTTATATCGCTTATCAGGATGAACCCCACGGCGGTTGGAAACCTGAGCACAAGGCCGCAGGATTAGAAACTGAGCTGGCATTTTATGGGCAAGTGTTTAACTTTACCCCTGCGGGTAAGCTTGCAACACTGGTACTGGATAACGCCGCGGCGCTAAAGCCAACCATAGTGAGAAGCCAATAACGCGGTATTTACCGTTATTGAACTTGCCATCGCTATTGCGATTGGCTTTTACCGCAACACTCAGAGCCAGCATTTTGCTGGCTCTTGTGATTTTCATGGCTGCCATGAGTCTCGTGACTTAGGCTGTCGATAATGGCGCAGTGGGGCTGATCGCCGCCTTGGCATTGGGTCACCATGTGCTGTAATTGCGCCCTAAGCTGCTGTAGCTTATTGATTTGCTGCTCGACATAGGCAAGGTGAGTTTGGGTAAGCTGCTTAACGTCCTCGGCATTACGGCTTTCATTGCCCTTAAGACCAAGCAAGGATTTGCAATCCTCTAGGCTAAAACCTAAGTCGCGACATTGATGTACAAACTTAAGCGCTTCAATATCTTGATGGCGATAAACTCGATAACCCGCCTCATTGCGCTCGCCGCACACTAAACCAATATCATGGTAATAACGGATACTCTTAACACTTAAGCCCGTTTGTTTCGCCACTTCACCTATCTTCATTTTGACCTCTATTTTTCCAACTGAATGGTATCATCCACTTCACCCAACAATTAATTGTCGATGTGATCACATTGAGCAAATTCATCCTTGACTCTCCAGTGATGGGAGACTTTATCTTAGACCTATAGTGTGAAACATCAAGTGAGGGATCTCCCATGTCTATGACCAGACTCTATGTCGCCAATATGAATTGTGCTGGCTGCGTCGCAAAAATTGAAAAGGCGTTTGCCGCCCAAGAGGGCGTCGAAGCGCGTGTGAATCTCGCCGATAAGCAAGTGACGGTAGAAGGCAAGATGAGCGCTGATACCGCCTTGGCTGTGATGGCAAATGCGGGTTATCCGGCGCAGGTCGTTATTGATGCTAAAGTCGCCGCCGAAGAAAAACGCCTTGAAGATGCCGCCGAGTATCGACTGCGGATGCGCCAAGCTATAGCTGCGCTCGTTGTGGGTGTTCCCATGATGCTGTGGGGATTACTGGGCGGTGAAATGATGATCAACAGCCCAAACCTGCAGTTAGGCTGGGGCATCATGGGACTGGTCACTTTGGCTTTACTCATCACCACAGGCAGACATTTTTATCAAGGTATGTGGCGGGCGCTAAAAGCCAAAACCACTAACATGGATACGCTGATTGTGCTGGGTACCAGTACCGCGTGGGCCTATTCCATGCTGGTGGTCATTATGCCGAGCGCATTCCCTATGGATACCCGCCATGTGTACTTTGAGGCAAGTGTGATGATTCTAGGTTTAATTAACTTAGGTCATGGACTCGAGCTTAAAGCGCGGGGCAAAACCAGCGAAGCGGTGCAGCGACTGCTCGGGTTGCAATCCACTACTGCGATTCGTATCACGGATAAGGGTGATGAAAAGGTTGAGATAAGTCAGTTGAAACTGGGCGATAAGCTGCGTTTGCGCCCCGGTGACCGAGTTGCCCTTGATGGTGAGGTCGAAACGGGACAATCCCTACTCGATGAAGCCATGCTCACAGGTGAGCCTATTCCTGTCCTTAAAAATCGGGGAGACAGTCTGAGCGCGGGCACAGTCAACGGCAATGGCAGCCTAGTTTACCGAGTTACGGCGGGGCAACAAGATACTAAGCTCGCCAAAATCATTGCACTGGTGCAACAGGCACAAACGTCAAAATTACCCATAGGTCGATTGGCCGATAAGATCTCCGCGGTATTTGTCCCTACTGTGGTGGCGATAGCGCTGCTGGCGGCGGCTATTTGGTATTTTGCAGGTCCAGCGCCCGCCTTAAGCCATGCGTTAGTGGTGCTGACAAGTGTGCTCATCATAGCTTGTCCCTGTGCGCTGGGGCTGGCTACGCCTATGTCTATCATGGTGGCTGTGGGCCGCGCCGCCCAAATGGGCGTGTTAGTCAAAAATGGCGAAGCGTTGCAAACCGCCAGTAAAGTTGACTGTGTGGTGCTGGATAAAACCGGCACTGTCACCTTAGGTAAGCCGCAAGTCACTGACTTTGTATTAGTACAAACACTGAGTGATGCCGATAAAGAAACCTTGCTGGGCGAAATTGCAAGCCTTGAGCAGCACTCTGAGCATCCGTTAGCGGGGGCGATTGTCAGTTATGCCAAGGAATCACTCCCGCAATTGCCCGATACACAGGCATTTACGAACCATCAAGGTAAGGGGATTGAGGGTAAGGTCGATGGCGTATCGCTGGCGATTGGTAATCTCGCCTTGATGACGGCATTGGAGATTGTCAATTCCGATGGCAGTGCCTTAGATCCTAACGCGACATTCAGTTTTGCGCACCAAGGTAAAACCCCGATTTATATCGCGAAAGCGGGCAAGTTAGTGGCCACTATCGCGCTGGCTGATCCGATTAAACACGATGCTAAAGACGCCATCGCGGCCATGCAGCAACGGGGCATTCGTGTGGTGCTGTTAACGGGGGATAACCCACAAACGGCGCAGGCGGTGGCCGACCAAGTGGGCATCACCGAAGTGATTGCCGGCGTACTGCCCGAGCAAAAACAACAGCATGTGCTGGATTTGCAAAAGCAAGGGCATGTGGTGGCTATGGTTGGGGATGGCATTAATGATGCCCCCGCCCTGATGAGCGCCGATGTGGGGATCGCGATGGGATCGGGCACTGAGGTGGCGATTGAAAGTGCGGACATCACCTTGTTGTCGCAGCAATTGATAGTGATTGCTAACTTATTGGCATTGTCGCGGGCGACGATTACCAATATTAAGCAGAATCTGTTCGGCGCCTTTGTGTATAACAGTTTGGGTATTCCGGTTGCGGCGGGCGTGCTTTATCCACTTACGGGCATGTTATTAAGCCCTGTGATCGCGGGTGCAGCCATGGCTTTGTCTTCACTTACTGTCGTCACGAACGCCAACCGCTTAAGGCGGCAGAAGTTATAAGCTGCCTGTGCCCAAAAAAGCTCAATATACTGAAATGGGTATCTTGAGCTAACTCTGGGCTATGTCCACATTAACACTTACCACATAAGTCCTTAGCAGATAGTCCCTAAACAGATACTCCTTTAGCATCGCCAAGCTTTGCGACGCTAAGGGTCATCCGATTGTCATTCTGCTCGAATACATTGAAAGCTAAGCCAATAAGGTAAAATTAATTACGCTTCTCATACAGGCATAGTGCGGCGATCTCGGCATTCCCTCTGGCTTTCTAGCCGCCTTTTTAGTTGATAATTTAGCCCAAACTGCTATAGTGCCACGTTTATTTTTACCCCTTCGGCATAGCGTTATTTGGTTTATGCTTATTTAAAGCGGCGCCAACGGGCTCGGCCAACATTACTCGATTTGGAAGTTCATTTTGATCACAACAGCAAATATCACCATGCAGTTCGGCGCTAAGCCACTGTTTGAAAACATCTCAGTTAAATTTGGCGGTGGTAACCGTTACGGTCTTATCGGCGCGAATGGCTGTGGTAAATCGACCTTCATGAAGATCCTGTGTGGTGATCTAGACCCTAGCAGCGGTAACGTCTCGTTAGATGTGAATGAGCGTCTGGGTAAATTAAGCCAGAACCAGTTCGGTTATGAAGAATTCAACCTGATCGATACCGTGATCATGGGCCACCGCGAACTGTGGAAGGTAAAGCAAGAACGTGACCGTATTTATTCTTTACCCGAAATGAGTGAAGAAGATGGCATTACCGTCGCCAACCTAGAGATGGATTTTGCTGAGATGGACGGTTATACCGCCGAATCCCGTGCAGGCGAATTACTGTTAGGTGTAGGTATCGGTATTGAAAGCCATTTTGGTTTGATGTCTGAAATCGCTCCGGGTTTAAAACTGCGTGTATTGTTAGCACAAGCCCTGTTCTCTGATCCAGACGTGCTGCTGCTTGACGAACCTACCAACAACTTGGACATCGACACTATCCGTTGGTTACAAGACATGTTGAACCAACGTAGCAGTACTATGGTTATCATTTCGCACGATAGATATTTTTTAAACTCAGTCTGTACTCATATGGCTGACTTAGACTACGGCGAACTGCGCGTTTACCCAGGTAACTACGACGAATACATGCAAGCAGCGACTCAAGCTCGCGAGCGTTTATTGTCTGATAATGCGAAGAAAAAAGCCCAGATCTCTGAACTGCAAACCTTCGTAGCACGCTTCTCGGCTAACGCTTCTAAGGCGAAACAAGCCACCTCTCGTGCTCGTCAAATCGACAAGATTAAGTTAGATGAAGTAAAAGCCTCTAGCCGTGTGAACCCCTTCATTCGTTTCGAGCAAGAGAAGAAATTATTCCGTAATGCCTTAGTGATTGAAAACCTAACGAAAGGCTACGACACTCCGTTATTCAAAGACTTAAACTTAATTGTTGAAGTGGGCGAGCGCATTGCGGTATTGGGTGAAAACGGCGTCGGTAAAACAACCCTGTTACGTACCCTGATCCATGACATCCCGCAGGATGCAGGTACTATCCAATGGTCTGAAAACGCTAACATTGGTTATTATGCACAGGATCATGAGTCTGATTTCGCTAACGAAATGACCTTGTTCGAGTGGATGAGCCAATGGCGCAAGCCAGAAGATGACGACCAATCGGTACGTGGCATCTTAGGCCGTATGTTATTTGGATCTGACGACATTAAAAAGTCAGTCAAAGTGCTGTCTGGTGGTGAGAAAGGTCGTATGTTATTCGGCAAGCTCATCATGCAAAAAGCCAACATTTTAGTGCTCGACGAACCGACCAACCACATGGATATGGAATCGATTGAATCACTGAACAACGCGCTGGAAATGTACGAAGGGACCTTGATTTTCGTGAGTCATGACCGTGCATTCGTATCGTCTCTGGCAAACCGTATCCTCGAAGTGACTCACACAGGTGTGAATGACTTCAGAGGCACTTACGATGAGTTCCTTGCCAGCAAAGGCATTGAAGTCTAAGGTTATTCGCTCATTTAGCAGCATGTGTAAATACATGCATTTAAATACATGCATTTAAATACAGTGCAGCTAAATGCAGCATCAATAAAAACGTCGCAATGTATTGCGGCGTTTTTGTATCCATTTGCTGTCTTTTTATCTAGCGATTAGCTTTCGCGCACTCGATTTTAGTGCATTGGTGGCACTCGTTAGGGTGCTGACTCTTGCTGCACATAAATCAAATTGTCGGTATCAAAGCCGCGGGCTTTAGACATTTCAACAAACTTTTGCAGTACCTCGGGTGGCACAGTCGGGGTTTTAGCCAATAGCCACAAATAACCCGTGTCTGGTCCCGATATAAAAGCGTATTGATAGTTTTCATGATCTAATTCGAAGACCACATACGATCCATAAAATGGCCCAAAGAAGGAGACTTTCAAATAGCCTTCTGAGTCCCCATTCACAAAATAGGCCTTTCCTTCGGCTTCTTTCCATTCGTTTTTAGCCGCTGAAAATCCACGGTTAATGACCCTAACACCGCCATCCTCTTTCAGGCTGTATTCTGCGCTAACTTGGCTTAAGCCTCTTTCGAATGAATGATCTAATCGTGCAATTTCGTACCATTTACCTAAGTATTTATTTAGCTCAAAATCATTCACGGGTTGAACCAGTTTAGGCATGCCTAAGCAACCGCTGAGCAAAAATATACTAATGACTAACAGTAACTTTCTCAATTTGACCTCCTGATCTTAAGTCTTAGTCGCACGTCTTAAGTGCAATGTTCAATCAATCCTCTATCGAGCTTACACTATTTTCTTCACATTATTTCAGCTACTTGGCAAAGGTTGTTGGTTAGCCGCTCGTAATCAATACTTTGCGCTGACTGATAAAGCCTTGGCTAATGCCGGCCAGAATAATCAAGCCGACACCGCTTAATTGCATGGGACTCAAGGTTTCACCAAATATCCACCATGCTAACGTCACTACGATAACCGGTTCCACATAGGCGAGGGTGCCAAAAGTGACAGCAGGCAATTGGCGTAGGGCTTTTACCGCCAGCAAAATGGCTAAAAATCCGGGGAAGAATCCAATCGCAATTAACCAACCCATTTGCGGCAAACTTGGCGTTAGCGGTGCATTTATCACTAAGGGCAGTAGGCACAAAGCGCCGACACTAAGCTGCACTAAAGTGCTTTGATAGGGCGAACTCAGGCTCGGTTTTCGGTTGATTAACATAAAACCGCAGTAGGTTAATAAGGCGAGTAGGGAATAAAAATAGCCTAATAATTCAGTGTGATTGCTCGCTTGCTGCGGCCCTGTTGGGATCATTAACATAAAGCCCACCAGCGCGACGACCACGCTTGCCATGCTTAAGCGGGTGAGTTTTTCGGCAAAGAAATAATGGGCGAAAATAGCCGACACTACAGGGGCTAAGTAAATAATCATGATCACATTGGCCATTTGGGTGTACTGAATGGCTTCAATGTAAAATGCCATAAAGCCCGCGAGCATAGCACCGTTAACTAAGTTACGCTTACTCGGTCTATGGCGAATCTGATGGCCTTTACCTGTGAGCAGCATATAAGCCAATAGAAATAGGGCACCGAGCAGTAAGCGGTAGAAGGTAATGTGCTCGGCGGGCAGGGCGGCAAAGCGCGCTAATACACCGATTGTGCCCATAAGAATGGCCGCCAATAGGGCAAAAATGATAGCTAAAGCTGAGCTTGGCATAGACAACCTGTAACTGAAGAATTTAAGGGCGACACCGTCTGTGGACGGTGTCGATTTTGCCTTAAAAACTCACCCTAGGCTATGCCGATGTATTAACTTAGATAATGCTTTTACGTGAACGGAAATGGTTAAAGCTATCTTGGCTGTAGGCCGCCTTAATCCGTTTTAACGCGGCGTAATTGTGGTCAAAGTACACATCTGTAGGGATGCCCTTATCTTTGAAACTGATAAAAGCGCCCGAGGTGTTGGGGATGTCATAGTTTCGGCTGGCATCAATCCAATCGAGTGCACGATTGATGCGGGTAAACACTTGGCTATCCTGCAATTGTTGTTTCTCTTGCAGCGCGTTATTCCACCAAGTTTGATATTGAATTGTGTATTGTCTGTCCTTGTAGGGGAAGGCGCTGCGGCTCTTTTGCTCTTCGCCCATAGTGCGATAATAATCGCCCGCAATGGCGCCAAGGGTAACATAGGTAAATAGCCCCAGTTGGCGATTGCCTTCAAGCACATAGCGAGAGGTTAAGCTTTCGAGCAGTGGCTTATAACCGTCCCTCAGGCCCGTTTGATTCACTAAGCGCGAGGTGACTTTATGGGGTGCGGGCTCATCCAAATCGGGTGGCGTCGGTGAGCGGCTTATGCCTTGTAAGTCCGCTTGCAGATGATGAAAAGATTCCCTTTCCCAACTGGGCATTAAGTTTTCACCGTAGGCTTTGGTGAGTCCGCCCATACCCTCAATGCGAATATCATTGGGGATTAGGCCAAATTCATTAAATTGTGTCTGGATAAAGTGGGTTAGGCTGGCGGAATTGCCCTCCCAAAAACCATACATCAAGCAGTTATGCGTAATTGAGTCAGTTTCTATGTCGGGTGTTTTTTGTTGTTCTACGGGTAAATGTTTGGCATTAATCTTGAGATTAGTACCAATCAAACAGCCAGTGCTGTCGGCATTTATGATGCCTTCCCAGCGCTGTAAAATGTCTTTAGTTGGGGTGTGCTCAATGAGTTCATGGGTTTGTTTATCGTAGCAATTCCATTCTAATTCAAACTTGATAAGGCAAGGCGGTAGTGGAAAGGTTTGCACAAAAAAGCGGGTCACAATGCCATAACTTAACCCACCGCCACCCTTGAGCGCCCAGAGTAACTCAGGTTTATTGGCAACAGAGACGACTTGAGTTTCACCAATGCCGAGGACGATTTCTGCCTGTAATAGGGATTCGCAGCACATGCCGTGTTTGCGGGTCCAAGGTCCTGAGCCGCCGCCCATAATAAATCCCGCTATGGCAACACTGCCACAGGTGCTATGGGGGAGCATCACGCCTTGTTTGGCAAGCGCTGTGGTGAGATTGATAAAGCGATTGCCTGGGCCAATGGCCGCAATACCTGTAATGGGATCTAAAGTGAGGCTATCCATCTTCAGCAGATCTAACACTACGGTATTCGTTTCAGTGCTTTCACCTTCGTGATCATTCCCACCCGAGCGCACGCTGATTGGCAAGTTATAATCAATAGCCGCCTTATAGGCGATTTTGACTTCTTCAGTTGACGTGCATTTGATGATCGCCAGTGGCTTTTTTTGTAACCTGCGGTTGAACAGTTGGCAAGCCTGTTGATAGGCAATCATTTGCTTACCTGTGCTGACCGAAAGTTGCTGCTCACTATAATAATGGCCACCGGTAATAATATTATCGGCCGGAATGTGTGCGCGAACTTCATTGATGAAATTAACAAAGTTTTTGGCTTGAGTGATCACTAAGTTTTCACTAATACGCACTTCAGCACTTAATTCTTCTTCGGTCGATTGAATAATCAAACAATCCCGTTCGAGTTCATTTTTAACGGTGACTTTAATATTGGAGCGATAGGCCGTCAGCGATTTAAACACTTCAATATTGAGTGTAATATCCGCTTGATTACTCGCTGTGTAATTCACTAAATAACTAAAATTTGGCCAAGTGTTATAGTTACATTCAATAATGTAGGCTCGGCGCTCGTGGGGCGGAATAATTTTAGGTAATTGTTGATTATAGGTGTTGCTATCCGCAGTGGTTTTTATGAATTGATGTTCAGTATCATTAAATATGACCAGCAGCACTTTTTGCCTTTTAAGTGGGATAAAGTTTTCACCACGAATATTATGTGCATCTTGGTGCAGGTAAATGTAAAGGTTATTTTCGCTAATTGATCTTTGTTGCGCTGGATTACGGTAATAGTCAACGATTTCAGTTCGGGTTAATAATCGATTGAGCAAGGTGATGCCAAATATTTCACCATCGAAATGTGTATCGCGATGATTCGGTAAAGACACGTTTTCAATTAAAAATTCATTGTCGGCAACCAGTGACAGATTATTGAGTTGTGTATGGGTAATTTCACCATCCACATAACAACTTATTTCATGGTATTCATGGCAGATAGATAATAAGTGCCACTGACCGTCGTTAAGTCCACCTAAGGTTGATATTGCCTCAACCCGCAGTAAGGTGGTATTAATCACGCATTCAATATGCCCCAGTGAATTAATATCCACTGCAAAATAGGTATCTTCTCGATCGGTTTTATAATGGAACACACGCCCACCTGCGCTAGTTTTCAACCAACACTGGTAAGTGAATATGGCAAGGGGGGACGTGCTCACGGGTAAGCTTTTTTCAATCACTGCCCGTATATTTCTTGATGCCTCAAGCTTGTCCATATTCATGTGTCCTTTCGTGTGCTTTATGTATTTTCCTCAATGCGCTAAAGCGCCTACTGAGGTCATTCATCCCGTTGTTGATCCATCGCGGATAACTAAGCCGCGGGCAAACAAGTCGCCAATTAATGGGTATTAAAGCGATGTATTGATCCTGTCACGGCCATCGGCTTTGGCGCGGTACAATGCGGTATCGGCGGCGCACAGCATGGCGAGTGAGGTACGGAACTGGCCATTGATTTCACTCGCAATCCCTTGACTCGCGCTTACAGAGACATAGTCGCGCAAGCCTTGCTCAGTAAAGCGCAGGTCATTAATCCCTTGCTGCACTTTTTGGGCAATCGTCAGTGCCATTTTGGCATTGTGGCTTGGTAGAATTAGCGCGAATTCTTCGCCGCCGTAACGCGCTGCCAGGCCAACTTCTATCGGCACTATGTCAGCAATCACTTTGGCAATCTTTCGTAGACATTCGTCCCCTTGGATATGGCCGAATTGGTCGTTGAACACTTTGAAGTAATCCACATCGATAATCACCACGCTGATCGGGCGCAACTTACCTGTGCATTCTTCCCAATAGTGATGCAGCATTTCATCAAAATATCGGCGGTTCGCCAGTCCTGTCAGTGAATCTGTGGCGGCCAATTTACGTAGCTTTTGATTTTCCGCTTTGTGCTGCGTCAAATCGTGCATCATCATCACAAACAGAGGTTCATGGCTGGGGATGTAGGAAATGGAAAGCTCAACATCTTTTGCTTTGCCTGAGGCTGTAATGAGGGTGATTTCTTCGGCGGAGTGCTGCACTGGGATACCGCAATTTTTGCCTAATTTAATATCATTGCTCAGCAGATTGTCGTAGCGAGCTTGGTGGTGTTCTGTCAAAAAGTTGCGCCAATCTTGTCCCTTCAAACTGGCCTGCGGGCATGTTAGTAAGTCAGCACCTTTGCTATTGCTAAAGTAAATGTAACCTTGGGCATTGACGATAATCACCGGTTCAGTCAGATGCTGAATAAACTGTTGAATCGTTTCAATCGAGGCATGTTCGAAGAAGGTTAACGGCAATGCGGGCTCGACCAAGCCTTGCTGCGCAGTGCACTGTGAACCATTGCCTTCACCCACAAGTGATAATGGATGTTGTGAACGTGTCAGTTTAGGTGAGCTTGTCATTGTTATCATTCTCCGTGAACCTAATGCCATCTGCGCTAAGCGCTTTTCTGATGATGACTTTATTCTTCGCAAAGAAAAGATACCTTCTGCTTACCTTCTGGTGTAATCTTTTGATTTTAAATGTTTTAAATTTACTCTTCTCACGGTAAATTCTCAGGTTTAGCTGAAACGTGCGAGGTTTTTGGGCATGGCTAAGTTGAAAGAGCGGTACCCATGAGTGGATTTTTGGCTATTAAGCGGCAAGCGCAAAGGATTTTAGTGTCGAAATTTAACTGCAGATAAAGAGTGAGGAACGGTTCGTTTACCCTAAAGGTTGATTTGGATGCAGAGCTTCGCTACTCGATTTTCCTCTACACCATTTACCACCTTGCTGAAGTTTGAAAGCGCACATCGCATCCCAACGACCACTGATGCCACTGTACTGGCGGCGAAAATCTTTAGCAGAGCTGAGCCAAGCATCTGATGCAATCCCTAACTCATTGAGCAATTTTGGTCGCTGGTTATCGATAAATCCTTTTTTATCATGGCGAATCGCGCGACCCGTCCAATCGATAAGTTCCAGATAATCGGCAAAATGAAAGGGGATGCCCGTTTGTCGATGAAGGTGCGTTGCACCATCAAATTTTGCGAGGGATTTATCTGGTGTTGGCTGAGAGTTATCTATTGGGGTTTTGGCTATCAGTGGTGTGATACTGTTAGGGGAAAGCGCATTTAGACGTTCTTGAATTGATGTGAAATCAGAAGATTGCAAAGAATCTGCAATCCCTGCTCGAATCTGTCTCTTGATCACATCTTTTGCTCAAGAGACAAGGCTAGCTGGTAACCTTCAAGGATGGTTTGCAGTTTAAACCATCCTTGCCATAACCTTTCCCAGCCCACAATTCCGCTTCGTTTGCTGTCATTCCAGCCCGCGAGTTTTCCTAATCTTAGATAAGCCCAATGCACACTGGGGACTTGTTCGGGCGGTTGGCTTTTTTCCGTCTTTAGCCATAACAACTTCCAGGCCAATGGGCTTAACAGG
>NZ_JAKKRK010000131.1:0-853 GCF_025654545.1 Shewanella sp. SM20
GCGCTCAACCTCTGGTGTCACACTGAACACCATGGTGGTCGAGGTCGGGGATTTCAATACAGTGACACGGCGATAGAAACCGCCTTAATGCTCAAAGGTTTGTTTAATCTCCCCTTGCGAGCACTAGAAGGTTTTCTCAACTCAGTGTTTAGTTTGATGAGTCTGCAATTAACTTCACCTGGTTACAGCTGCATCAGCAAGCGGGCAAAGACAGTCAAAGTTAACTACCGCCCCCCTTGCCGAGGCGCGATTGCTCACTTAGTTGTCGATGCCACAGGACTRAAAGTATATGGCGAAGGTGAATGGAAAATGCGTAAACATGGTAAGGAAAAACGCCGAACTTGGCGTAAGTTGCACCTTGCGATAGATGCGGCCACACATGAAGTCATCGCAGCCGAAGTCAGTTTAGAGAGTGTGGCAGATAGTGAGGTTCTCCCAACGTTATTAAACCCACTAAGGCGCAAGGTAAAACAAGTGTCAGCTGACGGTGCTTATGACACCAAAAAATGTCATAAGCTGCTGAAACGCAGAGGGTGTAAACCTACGATACCGCCGCGAAAAAATGCAGGTTATTGGGAAGAAGGTCATCCCAGAAACGAGGCCGTCAGCGCTCTGAAAAGTGATGAACTCAAACAATGGAAACAAGAGAATGACTATCACCAACGCTCCCTGTCAGAAACAGCTATGTATCGTTACAAGCAACTGATTAGCCCGAAATTGAGCCTGCGGGACTACAACGGCCAAGTCGGCGAGGCACTGGCTGGTGTGAAAGTGATGAACAAAGTCATAGGACTGGGTATGCCTATTCGCCAGAGGGTCAATTAATACCAGGAACCCTTTTAGGAAAAGGCAT
>NZ_JAKKRK010000132.1:0-811 GCF_025654545.1 Shewanella sp. SM20
AACTCGACTCCATGAAGTCGGAATCGCTAGTAATCGTGGATCAGAATGCCACGGTGAATACGTTCCCGGGCCTTGTACACACCGCCCGTCACACCATGGGAGTGGGCTGCAAAAGAAGTGGGTAGCTTAACCTTCGGGGGGGCGCTCACCACTTTGTGGTTCATGACTGGGGTGAAGTCGTAACAAGGTAGCCCTAGGGGAACCTGGGGCTGGATCACCTCCTTACCTATACGACTAACTTAATGTTTGCTGAGTGTTCACACAGATTGCTTGTTTAGCTTCTCTCACGAGAAGTCAGAGCGAAACATCCCTCTTGCAGGTAGATGTTGTTCTTTAACAATTTGGAAAGCTGATAGTATTTAATTGCATGAGTCTGTCATGTGATTAATTACAAAACGTTTAATGCGCAAGCATTGAACATGAGTTCTCAAACACTTTATTAAGTGTCTTGAATATTCAATAGTAAATTATTCTTTATTGAATAGTTTGCGTCTAAGGCGCGTCCACTTCTTTGGTCAGAAGTGAGACAAGTAAAACCAAGCTGGTCGCAATGCGGCGCAGGTGAGTGAAACTCATTTGGGTTGTATGGTTAAGCGACTAAGCGTATACGGTGGATGCCTTGGCAGTCAGAGGCGATGAAGGACGTAGTAACTTGCGAAAAGCGTTGGCGAGCTAGTAACAAGCATTTGAGCTAACGATGTCCGAATGGGGGAACCCAGCAGCATAAGCTGTTATCGCAACATGAATACATAGTGTTGCGAGGCGAACGAGGGGAACTGAAACATCTAAGTACCCTTAGGAAAAGAAATCA
>NZ_JAKKRK010000133.1:0-788 GCF_025654545.1 Shewanella sp. SM20
GGCCTTGTACACACCGCCCGTCACACCATGGGAGTGGGCTGCAAAAGAAGTGGGTAGCTTAACCTTCGGGGGGGCGCTCACCACTTTGTGGTTCATGACTGGGGTGAAGTCGTAACAAGGTAGCCCTAGGGGAACCTGGGGCTGGATCACCTCCTTACCTATACGACTAACTTAATGTTTGGTCGAAAAATGCTCCTGCATTTTCGACATTCGGTACATCCGTGTACCTTTTGAGTGTTCACACAGATTGCTTGTTTATCTTCTCTCACGAGAAGTCAGAGCTAAATGCGCCGCTAGCCGGTACGCATTGTTCTTTAACAATTTGGAAAGCTGATAGTATTTAATTGCATGAGTCTGTCATGTGATTAATTACAAAACGTTTAATGCGCAAGCATTGAACATGAGTTCTCAAACACTTTATTAAGTGTCTTGAATATTCAAAAGTAAATTATTCTTAGTTGAATAGTTTACGTCTAAGGCGCGTCCACTTCTTTGGTCAGAAGTGAGACAAGTAAAACCAAGCTGGTCGCAATGCGACTCAGATGAGTGAAACTCATTTGGGTTGTATGGTTAAGCGACTAAGCGTATACGGTGGATGCCTTGGCAGTCAGAGGCGATGAAGGACGTAGTAACTTGCGAAAAGCGTTGGCGAGCTAGTAACAAGCATTTGAGCTAACGATGTCCGAATGGGGGAACCCAGCAGCATAAGCTGTTATCGCAACATGAATACATAGTGTTGCGAGGCGAACGAGGGGAACTGAAACATCTAAGTACCCTTAGGAAAAGAA
>NZ_JAKKRK010000134.1:0-785 GCF_025654545.1 Shewanella sp. SM20
TTTCGACCTAACTCAGTCAAGGTCAGTGTCTTACATTCAATCAGTGCCTTAGAGGCCAGCATCAAGCTGTTTAATCGTTTTAGGTGAAGTTCTGGGCAGTATTGGTGTAAAGAATGTTGTAGGATATTGGCTTCGCGCATCTTGTTGTCCAAGTGTAGTTTTTAGCGAAACCATTTGATCATGCAACAAGATGCGCTTCCACTCTAATTTGATGATTTATTTGTAAATCATCAGGGGATTCTTCAGAACCTAGCTTCTTGCTCATCTGTTAAGTCTGCTTGATCAAGAATATCCGCGATTTCGTTACCTATATCATCGCGATTGAGATTGACCTCTGGTACACGATTCTCATAGTACAAAGGCAAAGTTGCACCATCATCAACGGCATCAGCAAAGTTATAGATACTGATGTAGTCACCAAAAACTTCTTGGGTTTTGCCTTCACCGGCAAGTAATGGGGTTCCTGTAAATGCCATAAATGAGGCGTTCGGCATCGAGTTACGCATATTCATTGCAAGAGTGTCGTATTGGCTACGATGCGGTGTTTTTCAAGGTAGTTGGCACTCTTTACTTAAATTTTAAGCTGCATTTCTTGTTTCAGTTTCAGACTCTTTTTCTGGGTTCAACACTACCTCACCGATAACGTCACAGTTCCTTATACCGTTTGGCCAGCGTTTAGGGTTTCTTGATCTTGCTTCTTCTAGTACCTCCTTACGCTTAGATAAAATCGCTTTATCTTGCATCGCATGTCGCTCACTCGGTGATACAAAATTGAGCTTACTGTG
>NZ_JAKKRK010000135.1:0-733 GCF_025654545.1 Shewanella sp. SM20
ATTTGGCGTTAACCCACCATTATATTGATGGGGTCTAGTCTCGCTGTAATATCCAGTGATGTAATTTGTGATCTCTTTATCTGCTTCTGTGAAATTCCCATAACCACTTGCGGGTATCCATTCAGATTTCAAACTTCTAAAGAAACGATCCATCGGTGCGTTATCCCAACAATTCCCGCGACGTCTCATACTTTGCTTAATCTGAATGCGTCATATTAATTGTCTGAATTTCAAGCTCGTGTAATATGAACCTTGATCGCTGTGATATATCACATTCTCAGGCTTACCCCTTAACTCAAATGCCATTTTCAAAGCTTTAAAGGTTAGCTCACTATCTGGTGATAATAACAAAGCCCATCCAACAGGTTTGCGGGGAAATAAGTCTAGAGCAACCGCTAAATATGCCCAACGATTACCGACCCAAACATACGTCACGTCGCCACACCACACTTGATCTGGTYGAGTTACTKCAAACTGTCGATTWAGCGTATTGGGGATTGCAACATGCTCTTGTGTCGCTTTCCTATAAGAATGCTTAGGCTGCTGACAGCTTAATAACCCAAGCTTTTTCATTWGATTACGGGCTCGATAACGACTGAGACCAATCCCTTTATTAGTCACTAATTGCGCTATCGTTCGAGCACCGGCAGAGCCATGACTAATATGATGTGCGGCCTTCACTTCACTGCATAAAATAGTAAAGTCTGCATCAATATGTTCTTTTCTTTTTAGC
>NZ_JAKKRK010000136.1:0-709 GCF_025654545.1 Shewanella sp. SM20
GTTAAAGAGCGGGCTTAAAAAAGCCAAAGATAATTTTTAAGTTTATCTTTGGCATCTCTATCCATAGTGCATATGCCTTATTACTTTGCAATAAAGTCAGAATAAGGTGTAAATGGTGGAGCTATGCGGGATCGAACCGCAGACCTCCTGCGTGCAAGGCAGGCGCTCTCCCAGCTGAGCTATAGCCCCATTTACATGCAGTGCGAGTAAGTAAGATGTTCCAAACCTCTAAAAGGATTGGTTTGCCAAATCGAGTTATCCGCGGCAAATTAACGCGACGTTTAGTTCACTAAACGAGTGTTAATTTAACAAAGGAGAACGAAGATTTGGTGGGTCAGAGTGGACTTGAACCACCGACCTCACCCTTATCAGGGGTGCGCTCTAACCAGCTGAGCTACAGACCCATCTTTGATAAACCTATTTAACTAGGTCCATCTTTTACTCTTTCTTCTATCAAGCAAATCTGTGTGAACACTCAAAAGGTACACGGATGTACCGAATGTCGAAAATGCAGGAGCATTTTTCGACCAAACATTAAGTTAGTCGTATAGGTAAGGAGGTGATCCAGCCCCAGGTTCCCCTAGGGCTACCTTGTTACGACTTCACCCCAGTCATGAACCACAAAGTGGTGAGCGCCCCCCCGAAGGTTAAGCTACCCACTTCTTTTGCAGCCCACTCCCATGGTGTGACGGGCGGTGTGTACAAGGCC
>NZ_JAKKRK010000137.1:0-691 GCF_025654545.1 Shewanella sp. SM20
GGAATCGCTAGTAATCGTGGATCAGAATGCCACGGTGAATACGTTCCCGGGCCTTGTACACACCGCCCGTCACACCATGGGAGTGGGCTGCAAAAGAAGTGGGTAGCTTAACCTTCGGGGGGGCGCTCACCACTTTGTGGTTCATGACTGGGGTGAAGTCGTAACAAGGTAGCCCTAGGGGAACCTGGGGCTGGATCACCTCCTTACCTATACGACTAACTTAATGTTTGTTGAGTGTTCACACAGATTGCTTGTTTAKCTTCTCTYAGGAGAAGTCAGAGCTAAATGCGCCGCTAGCCGGTACGCATTGTTCTTTAACAATTTGGAAAGCTGATAGTATTTAATTGCATGAGTCTGTCATGTGATTAATTACAAAACGTTTAATGCGMAAGCATTGAACATGAGTTCTCAAACACTTTATTAAGTGTCTTGAATATTCAATAGTAAATTATTCTTTATTGAATAGTTTACGTCTAAGGCGCGTCCACTTCTTTGGTCAGAAGTGAGACAAGTAAAACCAAGCTGGTCGCAATGCGACGCAGATGAGTGAAACTCATTTGGGTTGTATGGTTAAGCGACTAAGCGTATACGGTGGATGCCTTGGCAGTCAGAGGCGATGAAGGACGTAGTAACTTGCGAAAAGCGTTGGCGAGCTAGTAACAAGCATTTGAGCTAACGATGTCCGAATGGG
>NZ_JAKKRK010000138.1:0-639 GCF_025654545.1 Shewanella sp. SM20
CTTAGATGTTTCAGTTCCCCTCGTTCGCCTCGCAACACTATGTATTCATGTTGCGATAACAGCTTATGCTGCTGGGTTCCCCCATTCGGACATCGTTAGCTCAAATGCTTGTTACTAGCTCGCCAACGCTTTTCGCAAGTTACTACGTCCTTCATCGCCTCTGACTGCCAAGGCATCCACCGTATACGCTTAGTCGCTTAACCATACAACCCAAATGAGTTTCACTCATCTGCGYCGCATTGCGACCAGCTTGGTTTTACTTGTCTCACTTCTGACCAAAGAAGTGGACGCGCCTTAGACGTAAACTATTCAATAAAGAATAATTTACTATTGAATATTCAAGACACTTAATAAAGTGTTTGAGAACTCATGTTCAATGCTTGCGCATTAAACGTTTTGTAATTAATYACATGACAGACTCATGCAATTAAATACTATCAGCTTTCCAAATTGTTAAAGAGCGGGCTTAAAAAAGCCAAAGATAATTTTTAAGTTTATCTTTGGCATCTCTATCCATAGTGCATATGCCTTATTACTTTGCAATAAAGTCAGAATAAGGTGTAAATGGTGGAGCTATGCGGGATCGAACCGCAGACCTCCTGCGTGCAAGGCAGGCGCTCTCCCAGCTGAGCTATAGCC
>NZ_JAKKRK010000139.1:0-629 GCF_025654545.1 Shewanella sp. SM20
GGGTGAACTCCAACGACGTGGTGTCTTCCAGCGCCAGTAGGCAGTCAAATGGTTCGCAGGCTTGCACTGTGGCAGCAAAACCTGCCTCAGCAATCGCTGCCGGACTGATATGCTCGTTACGGACAAAGCGATAAGCGGCTTCAATGTCTGCACTGGATGAAAGRGATTGCACGATAGATTGTCCTGTATGAGCTGCAAGTTGAGCCGCCAACTGTACAAGCCGTTTGGTCCTTCGTACATCCCCTAATTKTGCGCGCTGAAAAATGCTYTGTGCCCAGAGTGATGGTTCACTTAAAAACATGGTATGTGGTATCTGAAACAAAAGGTCAGGATCAGATCAGGGTAATTGAAAATGGTTCAAAAAAATCCCTCGGGGCAAACTGTAGTGGCACACTAATTTTGGCCACCTAAATAGAGGTGATATTATTACCTCGTAGATGACTTTAGGTGAACACATGAGATCGACAACCAGAAAAACATTTAGTGCTGAATTCAAACTTGAAGCAGCCCAATTAGTCCTCGATAAAAACCATAGCATCATCGAAGCTGCAAAGGCGATGAACGTAGGTAAGTCCACTATGGATAAATGGGTGAGACAGTTAAAACTAGAACGCCAGGGTGGCACACCA
>NZ_JAKKRK010000140.1:0-606 GCF_025654545.1 Shewanella sp. SM20
CTATAAAGATATGCAAGATATGGAGTTTACAATTGAAGATGGCAAGTTATACTTTCTTCAAACAAGAAACGGTAAGAGAACTGCACAAGCTGCACTAAAAATCGCTGTGGAACTGGTTGAAGATGGAATGTTAACAAAAGAACAAGCTATGATGAAGGTTGACCCAAAACAATTAGATACATTGCTTCACCCTAACTTTGATGTAGAAGATTTAAAAAACTCTAAAGTAATAGCTAAAGGTCTGCCAGCATCTCCTGGAGCTGCTTGTGGAAAAGTTTGCTTTACAGCAGAAGATGCAAAAGTTAGACACGAGGCTGGAGAAAAAGTAGTCTTAGTAAGGCTTGAAACTTCACCAGAGGACATTGAAGGCATGATTGCCTCAGAAGGTATATTAACAGTAAGAGGTGGAATGACTTCTCATGCTGCGGTTGTAGCAAGAGGAATGGGTACATGTTGTGTTGCTGGTTGTGGAGATATAAAAGTTAATGAAAAAGATAAGAGCTTTAAAATAGGTGAAATCACATATACTGAAAATGACTTTATATCAATGGATGGAAGTACAGGAAATGTATATGCTGGTGTTATTAAAACTGTTGAGCCTGAAAT